>JAFPXK010000056.1 GCA_017412585.1 Oscillospiraceae bacterium | reverse complement strand
CGCCGACTGGATTTCCCACTGCGAAAAGGAAAAGGATCCCATGCTTGCCGCCATGTTCGGCGGCCACGCCCTGTTCACCCTGTCCGACAAGACCTTTGACCGCATGGTGGCCGCCAACAACGGCCGCACCGGCTACCACATCCACGTCTCCGAGGGCATGAACGACGTGTACGACAGCCTGCAGAACTATGGCCGCCGCCCGGTGCAGCGCCTCCATGACCACGGCATCCTGGGGGACAGGACCATCCTGGGCCACTGCATCCACGTCAACCCCGCCGAGATCGAGCTCATCCGGGAGACCCATACCATGGTGGTCAACAACCCCGAGTCCAACATGTCCAACGCCGTGGGCGTGTGCCCCGTGCTGCCCCTGAGCCGGGAGGGCATCCTCTTGGGCCTGGGCACCGACGCCTGGACCAACGACATGATTGAGTCCCTCAAGGCCGCCCTGTGCGTCCAGCGGCTCAACGCCTGCCTGCCCAACGTGGCCTGGGGCGAGGTCACCGGCATGCTCTTCCGGGGCAACGCCAGGATCGGCGCCAAATACTTCCCCGATGAGCTGGGCGTGCTGAAAAAGGGCGCCGCGGCGGACATCATCGTCATGGACTACAAGCCCTACACCCCCTTCTCCGACGAGAATATCGACGGCCATATCCTCTTCGGCATGACCGGCAAGCTCTGCCGCACCACCATCGCCGCCGGCCGTGTGCTGATGCAGGATAGAGAACTCATCGGCATCGACGAGGAGGCCGAGAACGCCCACATTCTGGAAGCCGCCAAGAAGCTGTGGGGCGAGCTGAACCACCGCGTGTATTGATGGGCAAGCGCCATCAGAAAGGAGAGTCGCTATGTCTGAGAAAATGTACCCCATTCCCTTCCGCTCCCTGATGAACTGGGTGGTGACCGAATACGCCCATGACGGCGTCATGTTCGGCGTCCACAAGTGCTACCGTGCCTCCGGCAAGTCCCTGCCCATCTTCGGCGAGCGCATCGAGACCCCCTTCGGCCCCGCCGCCGGCCCCAACAGCCAGCTTGCCCAGAACATCATCGCCGCCTACTTCGCCGGCGCCCGCTTCTTCGAGGTGAAAACCGTCCAGAAGATGGACGGCGCCGACCTGGCCGCCTGCGTGCCCCGCCCCTGCATCCTGGCCATGGACGAGGGCTATAACCAGGAGTGGTCCACCGAGCTGACGGTCCCCCAGGCTATGGAGGAGTACATCAAGGCCTGGTGTGCCCTGAAGGTCATCGCCAAGGTCTACGGCCTGGGCGACCCCGACGGCTTTGTGTTCAACATGTCCGTGGGCTACGATCTGGAGGGCATCAAGGGCGACAAGGTCAACACCTACATCGAGGGCATGAAGGACGCCCGGGGCACCGCCGTCTGGGGCGAATGCCTGGCCGTGCTCAAGGAGCTGTTCCCCCAGGAGGCGGACTACATCGACGCCATCAGCCCCCATGTCAGCCGCAGCGTCACCGTCTCCACCCTCCACGGATGTCCCCCCGATGAGATCGAGCGCATCGCCTCCTATCTCATCACCGAGAAGCACCTCCACACCTTCGTCAAGTGCAACCCCACCATCCTGGGCTATGAGACCGCCCGCCGCACCCTGGACAGCATGGGGTATGACTACATCGTCTTCGACGAGCACCACTTCAAAGAGGATTTGCAGTGGGCCGACGCCGTGCCCATGTTTGAGCGCCTCCAGGCCCTGGCGGACGAACACGGCCTGGAGTTCGGCCTCAAGCTCAGCAACACCTTCCCCGTGGACACCACCCGGGGCGAGCTGCCCGGCAACGAGATGTACATGTCCGGCCGCAGCCTCTTCCCCCTGACCATCGAGATGTGCCATCGCATCTCCCGCCAGTTCCGGGGCAAAATGCGCATCTCCTTCGCCGGCGGCGCCGAGTATTTCAACTGCGATAAGCTGTTTGCCGCCGGCATCTGGCCCATCACCGTGGCCACCACCATCTTAAAGCCCGGCGGCTACAACCGCCTGCTGCAAATGGTGGAGAAGGTGGAGCCCCTGCCCTACCGCCCCTTTGACCATACCGACACCGAGGCCATCTGCGCCCTGTCCTCCGCCAGCCACACGGATTACCACCACGTCAAGCCCATCAAGCCCCTGCCCTCCCGCAAGAGCGAGCAGAAGGTGCCCTGGGTGGACTGCTTCGGCGCCCCCTGCCGCGGCGGCTGCCCCATCGGGCAGGACATCCCCCAGTATCTGGAGCTGGTGCGCCGGGGTCTCTACGGCCCCGCCCTGCGCCTCATCATGGAGAAGAACCCCCTGCCCTTCATCACCGGCACTATTTGCGCCCATCGCTGCCAGAACAAGTGCTCCCGCAATTTCTACGAGGAATCCGTCCATATCCGTGACGCCAAGCTGGTAGCCGCCCAAAAGGGCTATCAGGCCATGCTGGCGGACATCCGTCCCACCGAGAAGGGAGCGGGCAAAAAGGCCGCCATCATCGGCGGCGGCCCCACCGGCATCGCCGCCGCCGCCTTCCTGGCCCGTGAGGGCGTGGCCGTCACCATCTTCGAGCGGGAGAATTGCCTGGGCGGCGTGCCCCGCCACGTGATTCCCGCCTTCCGCATCGCCAACGAGACCATCGAGAAGGATATCGCCATGATGGAGAAGTGGGGCGTGGAGGTGAAGTGCGGCGCCCCGGCCCCCTCCGTGGCGGAGCTGAAGGCCCAGGGTTACACCCACATCCTCCTGGCCACCGGCGCCTGGAAGCCCGGCAAGCTGGACATCCCCGGCGATGTGGCAGGCGCCATCCAATGGATGAAGGGCGTCAAGGCCGGCTTCATCAGCGTCAGCGGCAACGTGGCCGTCATCGGCGCGGGCAACACCGCCATGGACGCCGCCCGCCTTGCCAAGCGCAGCGGCGCGGACCACGTCACCATCGTCTACCGCCGTACCAAGAAGTATATGCCCGCCGACGAGCACGAGCTGGCCCTGGCCATGGCCGACGGCGTGGCCTTCGCGGAGCTGGCAGCCCCCGTGGCCCAGGCGGAGGGCCTGCTGAAATGCGAAAAGATGCGCCTGGGCGAGCCCGACGCCACCGGCCGCCGCAGCCCCGTGGGCACCGGTGAATTCTTCACCATCCCCTGCGACCTGGTGATCTCCGCCGTAGGCGAGCAGGTGGACGACGCCCTTATGGCCGCCAACGGCATCGAGCTGGACCGCAAGGGCCGCCCCGGCTTCAAGACCAACGTGGCCGGCGTTTACGCCGCGGGCGACGCCATGCGGGGCCCCGCCACCGTGGTGGAGGGTATTGCCGACGCCGCCGCCTTTGCCGCCCAGGTCCTGGGCCATCCCCACACCTATGAGATTCCCACCGAGGCCTATCCCGCCGCTGCCGACGTGGTGGCCAAGAAGGGCATTCTGGCCATGCCCGGCTGCGCCGCTTGCGAGGGGGAGCGCTGCCTCCAGTGCGCCACCGTTTGCGAAAACTGCGTGGACTCCTGCCCCAACCGGGCCAACGTGTCCATCCTCACCCCCGACGGCCGCCGCCAGATCATCCACATCGACAAGATGTGCAACGAGTGCGGCAACTGCACCCAGTTCTGCCCCTACGACAGCGAGCCCTGCCACGATAAATTCACCCTTTTCCAGACCGCCGAGGACATGGCCGACAGCCACAACGCCGGCGTGCTGTTCCTGGATGACAGCCGCGTCCGTGTCCGCACCTTCGGCGAGCCGAAGGAGTACGACCTCCGGGGCAGCACCGACCTCCCCGCCGACCTGGAGACCATCATCTTCACTATCCGTGACAGGTACGGCTACCTCTATCGCTGACGCCCCCGACTTCCCCGCCGGGCGTCTGCCGATATTGTCCCAAACCCGCCCCGCCGGTTTCCCGGCGGGGCGTTTTCCTGTTTTTTTGACCGCCGTGCAGGCTGCGAATTGCACAATCCGACAGGCGATTTTTCGTCTGTTTCGCCCATCTGTTTTTGTTGATGCCGGCCCCACTTTATGGTAAAATAATTTGGATTACGAAATTGAGAGGGCGGTGACACAATGTATTTGGAAGTGGTCAAGGACATCCAGACCCTTGAGGCGCAGATCGAGCAGGACAAGGCCCAGGCCCGTGCCCAGGGCCAGGAGGCCGTCAATGAAGCCCAGCGCCAGGGCCGTGCCCTGCTGGCCGAAAAGCGTGACGCCATCCGCGAGGCGGACCGTGCCGCCATGGTAAGCTGCCAGGCCCAGGCCGACCGGCGCCGCAGCGAGCTCATGGCCGATACGGAGCGGGAGATAGCCTCCCTCCGCGCCCAGGCGGAGCAGCACATGGATGACGCCGTAGCCCGTATTATGGAAAAGGTGGTGGGGCGCTGAGATGGCCATTGTCAAGATGAAGCATCTGCGGCTCATCGCCCTGGCCCGTGACCGGGAGGTGCTGCTGCGGCGGCTGCAGAAGCTGGGCTGTCTCCAGCTTCAGGAGCCCCCGGCGGACGAGACCCTGTGGCCGGACATGCTCCGCAGGGAGGAGGCCCGGTCCGCCCAGGCCCGAGCCGACGTGCGCCTGTTGGAATCGGCGCTGGATACCCTGAATCGTGTAGCCCCGGCAAAAACGGGATTGCTGACCCCCCGGCCCACGGTGGAGGAGGCGGCCTTCCTGGACGAGTCCTCCATTGAAGGCGACCTGGCCGCCGCGGAGCAGATCAATGCCCACGCCGGCGAGATCTCCCGCCTGCGCACCCAGGCCACCCGCCTGCGCTCCGACGTGGCGGCCCTGGCCCCCTGGCAAAGTCTGGATTTGCCCATGGACGTGACCCATACTCGGGCCGTGGACCTCATTACCGGCACCGTGCCGGGCCCCGTGGATTTCGCCGACCTCCAGCGGGAGCTGGGGGAGAAGGCGGAGGCGGCGGAGCTTTTCCTGCTGTCCCAGAGCAGCGAGCAGAAATGCCTTCTGCTGCTGTGCCACCGCGGCGACCTGGCCGCCGCCATGGAGACGCTGCGCAGCCGGGGCTTCGTAGGCGGACAGCTCAAGCCCTATCAGGGCACCGTGGCGGAGAACGTGGCCGCCCTGGAGGCCCGCCTCCGGGAGACGCAGGCTGCCCTGGACCGGGAGCAGCAGGCCCTTGCGTCCCTGGCGGACAGGCGTGACGCCCTGCGTCTCACCTGCGACCGGCTCACCACGGCCCTTGACCGGGAGGACAACGCCCAGCGCCTGCTGGGGGACGACCGCATCGTCTGCCTGCGAGGGTGGGTGCCGGAGAAGGATGTGCCCCGCCTCACGGCGCTGCTGGACGCCTTCGACTGCGCCTACGACCAGGCCGACCCCACGCCGGAGGAGTACCCCGACGTGCCGGTGCAGCTCAAGGGCAACGCCTTCACCCGGTCCATGAACTGCATCACCGAGCAATATTCCCTCCCCGCCTACAACGGCGTGGACCCCAACCCCGTCATGGCCCCCTTCTTCATCCTGTTCTTTGGCATGATGATGGCGGACATGGCCTACGGCTTGCTGATGATTGGCGGCTCGCTGCTGTTTTTGAAGAAAAAACGGCCCGCCGACCCCAGCTTTATGGAGATGATCTTCTGGTGCGGCATCAGCACCGTCATCTTCGGGGCCCTGACCGGCGGCTTCTTCGGGGACTTTATTCCCCAGCTTTGCCGCATCATCAACCCCGCCAGCACCTTCGCCCTCCCGGCCCTCTTCACGCCGCTGGACGACACCATGTCCGTCATGATCGGCTCCCTGGTGCTGGGCATCATCCAGATCATCACCGGCATGGCCGTCAGCGTGGTGAAAAAGACCCGGGACGGCCACTTTGCCGACGCCCTGTGGAACGAGATTACCTGGTGGGTGATTTTAGCGGGCCTTGCCCTGATGATTCTGAAAATCGGCACCGTCTCCGGCGTTCCCGTGGTGCTGTGCCTGGGCGGCCTCATGCTGCTCTACGGCTCCACCCGCAACGCCAAGGGCTTCGGCAAGGTCACGGCCCTGGTGGCGGCGGTGTATAACGGCGTCTCCGGTTTTTTCAGCGACACCCTTTCCTACGTCCGGCTGATGGCCCTCATGCTGTCTGGCTCGGTGATTGCCCAGGTGTTCAACACCCTGGGCGCCACCTTCGGCAGCGTGCCGGTGTTCATCGTCATCTCCCTGGTGGGCAACGCCCTGAACCTGGCGCTGAATCTGCTGGGCTGCTACGTCCACGATATGCGCCTGCAATTCCTGGAGTTTTTCGGCCGCTTCTATGAGGATGGCGGCAAGCCGTATCAACCCCTGTCCATTCAATCCAAAAATGTTGAAGTTATTAAGGAGGAAAAATAATCATGGTTGCTTTCTTTGAAATGTTCGGCGGGCTGTGTCTCGCATTCCTGGGCGCCGCTCTGGCAGTGGGCCTGTGCTGCATCGGCAGCGCCAAGGCCACCGGCATGGTGGGTGAAGCCGCTGCCGGCCTCACCAGTGAGGACCCCGAAAAGTCCACCAAGTGCCTGATTCTCCAGGTGCTGCCCGGCACCCAGGGCCTGTACGGCATGGTGGCCTGGTTCTTCGTGCTGCTGCAAATCGGCGTGTTCGGCGGCGCCGGCATCCAGACCCTCACCGTTACCCAGGGTCTCACCATTCTGGTGTCCTGCCTGCCCGTGGCTCTGGGCGGCATGCTCAGCGCCCTGTACCAGGGCCGTGTGGCCGCCGCCGCCATCAACATCGTGGCCAAGCACCCCGAGGCTTCCACCAAGGGCATCATCTTCTGCGGTATCGTGGAGTTCTACGCCATCCTGTCCACGCTGGCCACCATTCTGCTGCTGATGAATTCTCTGTAAGGAGTCTGCCATGAACGGACTGGAAAAAATCAACCAGCGCATCCGCCAGGACGGCAGCGACGAGGTGGCCGCCATCCGGGCTGAGGCCGAGGGCCGGGTCCGCAGCATCCGGGCCGACTACCGCGCCCAGATTGCCCAGTTGGAGGCCGACGCCTCCGCCCGCCGTTCCCAGGCCGTGGCGGAGCGTCTGGAGCGCCTGGGCGGCAGCGCCGACATGGAGCGCCGCCAGATGCTTCTTGCCGCCAAGCAGAGCTGCATCGACGAGGCTTTCGCCCGCGCCGCCCGTGCCCTGGAGAATCTGCCCCGGCAGGACTACGTGGCCCTGCTGGCCCGCCTGGCGGCGGAAAACGGCAGCGGCGACGAGGAGCTGGTGCTGTCCGCCGCCGACCGTGACGCCGTCGGCCCCGCCGTGGTGGCCGCCGCCAACGCCTTGAAGCCAGGAGCCGCCTTCACCCTCTCCTCCGAGAGCCGAGACCTGGGCGGCGGCGTGGTGCTCAAGCGGGGCCCGGTGGAGATCAACTGCACCTTCGACACCCGCCTGCGCCAGCTTCGCCAGGAAATGGCCACCGACGTGGCCCAAATCCTGTTTGCTTGAAAGGGGGCCTCCCTTTGACCAAACGTAAGCATCCCAAGGATACCGATTATCTCTTTCTCTCCGCCCGCATCCGTGGCATGGAGCGCCGCATGATGGACCGCTCCCGCATGGAGCGCCTTTTGCAGGCCCCCACCATGACCGAGTGCGCCCAGGTGCTGCAGGAGCTGGGCTACCCTCCCTTTGACCCCGCCAGCCCCGACGCCCTCAACGAGGCCCTGGCAAAGCAGCGTGCCGAGATGTTCGACGACCTGCGCCGCCAGATGCCCGACGCCGCCGTGCTGGACGTGTTCCGCCTGCCCTACGACTACCACAACCTGAAAACGCTGGTGAAGAGCCGGGGCAGCGACGTAAAGGCCCTGCTGGTGGACGCCGGCCGCGTCAGCGCCGACACCCTGCTCGCCCGCTATCAGCAGTCCGGCAAATGGGACTTCCTGCCCCCCGCCATGGCCCAGGCCGCGGCGGAGGCGGAGCGTGTCCTGGCCGAGACGGGGGACCCCCAGCGCAGCGATTTCGTGCTGGATAAAGCCTATTTCACCGAGCTCTCCCAGGTGGCCAAGGACAGCGGCAGCCCCTTCGTGCAGTCCTACGTCCGCACCCTCATCGACGCCGCCAACCTCCGTACCCTGGTCCGCACCCAGCGCATGCACAGCACAGGCTCGTTCCTGCAGCAGGTGCTGTTGGACGGCGGCCAGGTCAGCGTGGCGCGGATCCTGGCCGACGCCAACCGGGGCGTGGCGGAGCTGTATCACGCCACCGCCCTCCGTGACGTGGCGCAGCTGGGCCAGGAGGCCGCCCAGGGCGGCAGCCTCACCGCCTTTGAAAAGGCGTGTGACAACGCGGTTTTCGCCGCCATGGCCCGGTCCCGCACCGTCCCCTTCGGCATCGAGGTGCCCATGGGCTACATCGCCGCCCGGGAATGGGAGCTGACCAATCTGCGCATCATCCTCTCCGGCCGCCAGGCCGGCCTGAGCGCCGATGCCATTCGAGAAAGGCTGCGTGATAGCTATGTATAAGATCGCCGTTCTGGGTGACCGGGACAGCGTCCTGGCCTTCAAGGCCCTGGGGCTGGACGTGTTTTTTGTAGAGACGGAGGCGGAGGCCAAAGCCACCCTCCACCGTCTGGCCCAGCAGGAATACGCCGTCATCTACGTCACCGAGCAGCTCTCCGGCCAGCTCCAGAGCGAAATCGCCAAATATAAGGAGATGGCCGTTCCTGCCATCATCCTCATCCCCGGCAAGACCGGCTCTCTGGGCCTGGCGGACGCCGCGCTCCACAGCGCCGTCGAGCGGGCCGTGGGCGCCGATATTTCCTGAAAGGAGTCCAAACATGGGTAAAATCATCAAAGTCTCCGGCCCGCTGGTGGTCGCCGAGGGCATGGCGGATGCCAACATGGCAGACGTGGTGCGTGTGGGCCCCCAGCGTCTGATCGGAGAAATTCTGAATATGACCGGCGAGCGCGCCTCCATCCAGGTCTATGAGGAGACCTCCGGCCTGGGCCCCGGCGCGGAGGTGGAGACCACCGGCGCCCCCCTCAGCGTGGAGCTGGGCCCCGGCCTCATCGAGAATATTTACGACGGCATCCAGCGCCCGCTGGAGGAGATTGTCAAGCGTGTGGGCGCCAACATCACCCGCGGCATCGAGGTGCCGCCCCTGCCCCGGGACAAAAAATGGGCCTGGACGCCTGCGGCCCAGGTGGGCGACAGCGTCATCGGCGGCGACGTGCTGGGCACCGTCCCGGAGACCGCCTCCGTGCTCCATAAAATCATGGTGCCCAACGGCGTGGCCGGCACGGTGGAATGGCTGGCCGATGCCGGCGAGTACACCATCCAGGACACCGTGGCCCACATCCGCACCCCCAAGGGGGAGCTGCGCGAGCTGACCATGGTGCAGAAGTGGCCCGTCCGCGTAGGCCGCCCCTATCAGAAGAAGTTCCCCCCGGAGACGCCCCTCCAGTCCGGCCAGCGTGTCATCGACACCATGTTCCCCATCGCCAAGGGCGGCACCGCCGCCGTCCCCGGCCCCTTCGGCTCCGGCAAGACGGTGGTGCAGCACCAGCTGGCCAAGTGGTCCGACGTGGACATCGTGGTCTACATCGGCTGCGGCGAGCGTGGCAACGAGATGACCGACGTGCTCCGTGAGTTCCCGGAGCTTACCGACCCCCGCACCGGCGAGACGCTGATGAAGCGCACCGTCCTCATCGCCAACACCTCCGATATGCCTGTGGCCGCCCGTGAGGCCAGCGTCTATACCGGCATCACCATTGCCGAGTATTTCCGCGACATGGGCTACCACGTGGCCGTCATCGCCGACTCCACCTCCCGCTGGGCTGAGGCCCTCCGCGAGATGTCCGGCCGTCTGGAGGAGATGCCCGGCGAGGAGGGCTACCCCGCCTACCTGGCCTCCCGTCTGGCCCAGTTCTATGAGCGCGCCGGCATCGTCCGCTGCATGGGCAGCGAGGAGCGCACCGGCTCCCTCACCGCCGTAGGCGCCGTGTCGCCTCCCGGCGGTGACCTCAGCGAGCCCGTGTCCCAGGGCACCATGCGCATCGTCAAGGTCTTCTGGTCCCTGGACGCCTCCCTGGCCTACCGCCGCCACTTCCCGGCCATCAACTGGCTGAATTCCTACTCCCTGTACCTGGACTCCATGCGCCCCTGGTTCGACGAGCACCTGGGCGCCGACTTCATGGTGAATCGCGGCCGTGCCATGCACCTGCTGCAGGAGGAAAACGAGCTCAATGAGATCGTCCAGCTGGTGGGCAAGGACTCCCTCTCTCCCAATGACCAGCTGACGCTGGAGATTGCCCGTATGCTCCGTGAGGACTTCCTCCAGCAAAACGCCTTCATGGACGTGGACAGCTATTCCAGCTTTGACCGGCAGAAGCGGCTGCTGGCCCTCATCCTCCACTATGAGGATCTGTGCCGCGCCGCCATCGCCAAGAACGCCCCCCTTGCCGATTTGTTCACCATCCCCGGCCGGGAAAAGCTGGGCTGGGCCAAGTACACCGAGGAGGGCCAATACGCCGCCGAATACGACGCCATCGCCCAAGAGATGGCTGACGAGATCGACGCGCTGATGCAGAAGGCAGGTGAAGACAGATGATGAAGGAATATCGCACCATTCACGAGGTCTCCGGCCCCCTGATGGTGGTGGAGCAGGTCTCCGGCGTCACCTATGACGAGCTGGCGGAGATCGAGCTTACCGACGGCACCATCCGTCTTTGCAAGGTGCTGGAGGTCAACGGCGACCGTGCCGTGGTGCAGCTGTTCGACAGCTCCGCCGGCATCAACCTCCGTGACAGCAAGATTCGCTTCCTGGGCCACCCGCTGCAAATGGGTGTGTCCGGCGATATGCTGGGCCGTGTGTTCAACGGCATGGGCCAGCCCATTGACGGAGGCCCCGCCCTGCTGGCGGAGAAGTATATGGACATCAACGGCCTGCCCATGAATCCCGCCGCCCGGGACTATCCCAACGAGTTTATCCAGACCGGCGTGTCCACCATCGACGGCCTGAACACCCTGGTCCGCGGCCAGAAGCTGCCCATCTTCTCCGGCTCCGGCCTGCCCCACGCCAACCTGGCCGCCCAGATCGCCCGTCAGGCCAAGGTGCTGGACGATTCCTCCAGCTTCGCCGTGGTGTTCGCCGCCATCGGCATCACCTTCGAGGAGTCGGAGTTCTTCGTCCGCGAGTTCAAGCGCACCGGCGCCATCGACCGCACCGTGCTCTTCACCAACCTGGCCAACGACCCCGCCGTGGAGCGCATCGCCACTCCCCGCATGGCCCTCACCGCCGCCGAATACCTGGCCTTTGAGAAGGACATGCAGGTGCTGGTCATCCTCACCGATATCACCAACTACGCCGAGGCCCTCCGCGAGGTGTCCGCGGCCAAGAAGGAAGTCCCCGGCCGCCGCGGCTACCCCGGCTACCTGTACACCGACCTTGCCTCCATGTACGAGCGGGCCGGCCGCAAGCTGGGCTGCAAGGGCTCCATCACCATGATCCCCATCCTCACCATGCCCGAGGACGACAAGACCCACCCCATCCCCGACCTGACCGGCTACATCACCGAGGGCCAGATTATTCTGAGCCGCGATTTGTACCGCAAGAATATCCTTCCCCCGGTGGACGTGCTGCCCTCTCTGAGCCGCCTGAAGGACAAGGGCGTGGGCGAGGGCAAGACCCGTGAGGATCACGCCCCCACCATGAACCAGCTCTTTGCCGCCTACGCCTCCGGCAAGGAGGCCAAGGAGCTGATGACCATTCTGGGCGAGGCCGCCCTGAGCCCCATCGATCTGATTTACGCCAAGTTTGCCGACGAGTTTGAAAAGCGCTACGTCAACCAGGGCTTTGAGGAAAACCGCACCATCCAGCAGACCCTGGACCTGGGCTGGGAGCTTTTGAGCATGCTGCCCCGCTCCGAGCTGAAGCGCATCAAGCCGGAGATGCTGGACAAGTATCTGCCCAAGAAAGATTGAGGTGAGCCATGGCCGGTAAAACCGTCAATCCCACTCGCATGGAGCTGACCCGCCTGAAGGGTCGCCTCCGCACCGCCACCCGTGGCCATAAGCTGCTGAAGGATAAGCGGGACGAGATGATGAAACAGTTTCTGGACATCGTCCGCCGCAACCGCGCCCTTCGGGCCAAGGTGGAGGAGGGCCTCCAGCGGGCCAACGCCGCCTTCACGGTGGCCTCCGCCGTCATGGGCCCGGAGATGCTGGAGCAGGCGCTGCTGTACCCCAAGGCCGGCGTGGAGCTGGACGTGGGCTACCGCAACATCATGTCGGTGAACGTACCCGTCTACCAGTTCCGCACCACCGGCAGCCAGGATCTGTACCCCTACGGCTTCGCCCAGACCAGCGGCGAGCTGGACGACGCCCTGGACGCCATGAACCAGGTGTTTCACGACATGCTGGAGCTGGCGGAGGTGGAGAAGTCCATGCAGCTGCTGGCCCAGGAGATTGAAAAGACCCGCCGCCGGGTCAACGCCCTGGAGTACGTGGTCATCCCCCAGACCCAGCAGAACATCCGCTACATCTCCATGAAGCTGGATGAAAACGAGCGGGGCAACACCACCCGCCTCATGAAGGTCAAGGACATGGTCCTCCAAGACGCCCACGACTACAAGCGGTAAACCAATTCCCTTGCACTGCCTTCCCCCACGGGGGGAAGGTGGCACGGCCGCAGGCCGTGACGGATGAGGGGGCGATGCCCCGCAAGCCTGCGGCCCGAACCCCCACTATAAACAACACCGTGCCATCGGCTTCCGCCGACGGCACGGTGTTGTATTTCTTATCTGGTGCTTTCGCCCGTCACTTCCTCCGCCGTATAATATCCGACACGTCCTGCAGCGAGATAAACGCTTTGCTGTCGATGCCCTGCACGATGCGCCGCAGCTTGTTGATCTGGAAATGGTTGACGATGAAATACAAAATCTGCTTCTCCTGCCGGGAGTACCCCCCTATGGCGTCCACAATGGTGCCGCTGGCCTTGAATTCCTCCGCCAGCGCGTCGGAGATCTCCTGTGCCCTGGTGGTGACGATCATGGCGCACTTGGACCGGTCAAAGCCCTCGGTGATAAAGTCCACCGTCTTGGAGCCCACGAAATAGGTGACAATGGAGTACAGCGGCAAGACCCAGCTGTTAATGACGATGCCGCACACGATGTACAGCGCCGTGTTGAACGTCATCACGAACGTCCCCAGGGAGATGCCCAGGTTTTTGGCAAACAGCACCGACAGCACGTCGATGCCGTCAATGGCGCCGCCGTGGCGGATGGTGAGCCCGCTGCCCACGCCGGAGATGACGCCGCCGAAGATGGCGCACAGCAGCAGGTCAGACCCCGCCAGCGGCGAGATAAAGGACACGTCCACCGGCAGCACGTTCATGATCAAATAGGACGCCAGGGAGTACACCCCCACCGTGAAGATGGAGTACACCGTAAACGCCAGCCCCTGCCGCCGCAGCCCCACCAGAAACAGGGGGAAGTTGAAAATCACCAGAAACAGCGGCAGCGACCAGCTTGCCGGCGTCACCTGATCCAGCAGCATGGAAAGGCCCGACATGCCGCTGTCGTACAGCTTCACCGGGAAGAGAAACATGGTCACGCCAAAGGCGTTGACGCATCCCGCCAGGGTCAAAAAGAGAAAGTTTACAGGCTTCAGCTCCCGCAGCTCCTTGTGCAGATTCTGCCGCAGCTCCAAAAGCAGTTGTTTCATGTCATTCCGCCTCCCCGTACTGTGCCATTACCTGCCGGAGATAGTGGGCAAACCCCTGCCGCACCGCCTCCGGGGCTACGATTTCCGCCTGCTGTCCGAACTGAAACACCCAGCCGTACAGGGTGGGGCTGATGTCCACCGTGGCCGTCACCACCACGCTGTTGCCGTCGGGCCGGATGTGGCAGTCGGCGCCGAACCGGTCCAGCGCCGCGTTCAGCAGCCCCTTGTCCATCCGCAGCATCACCTTGGCCGTCTCGCCGCTGTACATGTCCACCATGCGCTTGGCGTACTGCCCAAGGTCAAAGTCCGTTGGCAGGGGAGAGCGCCCCGCCTCCTCCACCTGCAGGTTCTCCATCCGGTCCAGCCGGTAGTTGCGGTAGCTGCCCAGCCTGCTGTCGTAGGCCACCAGATAATAATGCTTCTCCACGCACAGCGCCACCGGGTCGATGACGTAGCGCCGTCCCTCCCGGCGGTATACCCGGGAGCCGTCCACGCCCCAGTCAAAATAACGGAAGGAGATTTTTTTGCCCTCGTTAATGGCGGTGCTGATGCCGTCCACAATGTAATAGAGCTGCTCGTTCATGGTCCTGGGCCGGTTGATGACGTGAATACTACGCTGCATGTCCCTGGCCTGATGGCGGCTGGCCAGCGTCTCCAGCTTGGCGATGAGCTCCATGCTCTTGCGCTCCGTCAGAAAGGGGGAGGCCGACACCACGTCCACCAGCATTTTCAGCTCCGGCAACTGGAAATCCCGCTCCCCCAGGTAGTAGCCGAACTGTTTGGCCTTCACCCTCTGGATGTCCATGCCGTAGTCCTCCAGCAGGGCTATATCGTCGTAAATGGACTTCCGCTCGGCGGTAATGTCCCACCGCGCCAGCTCGTTCATGATATCCTGCATGGTGGCCGGGTGCTGCTCGTCCGTCTCCCGGCGCAGATAGTCCGCCAGATACAGCAGCTTCAGCTTTTTGCTGGCCATCCTTCACCCCTCCTTGCGTTCGTTTTCTCCATTATAACAGATAAACTAAGCACTGTACAGTATAAAAGTCCGTTTTTTGGGACACATAACGGGTTTATAACGGAAAATTAATGGGAAAAATCTATTGACCGAGGCAATCTAATGTGTTATATTAGATTACAGAAAGTGAGACACAAGTAAAAGGCAAACAGGGAAGGAGTGTTGCACCGTGCAAAAGGGCATCATCTACGGTGATTCGCTGCTGAAGGCCACCGTGCCGGAGGCGGACGGCAAATATAAGTTCCACCTGGGTGAGGTGATGCAGCGGTATGGCGATGCCGCCGCCATGGTCACCAACCGGGCCAAGTTCGGCGCCACGGTGGAAAAGGGCCTGGCCCTGGTGCGGCACGACCTTGACCGGGGCGCCGACGCGACCTGGGCCCTCATCGGCTACGGCGGCAACGACAGCGACTACCCCTGGCCCGCCATCGCCGCCGACCCCACCGCCCGGCACCTGCCCCGCACGGCGCTGCCCCGGTTTTCCCAGCTGTTGGGGGACACGGTTTCCCTCCTGCGGGATAGGGGGGTCAAGCCCGTGCTGATGACCCTGCCCCCCATCGACGCCCAGCGGTATTTCGACTTCTTCTCCGCCTCTCTGGACCGGGAGGCCCTCCTCACCTGGCTGGGGGAGGTGGGTGTCATCTACCGCACCCAGGAGCTGTACTCCGACGCCATCGCCGCCTTTGCCCGCCGGGAGGACGTGAAGCTCATCGACGTCCGCCGCCTCTTCCTGCCGGACCATCACCTGCGGGACCTCATCGCCGCCGACGGCATCCATCTCACCCTCCCCGGCTACCACCGCCTGATGGACGCCGTCTTCACCGGCGTGTCCGCGCTGTAATATGGCACAACAAAAAAGGGCTGTTGCAAACAGCCCCTTTTTTATGAATTGGCGGCTGGGCCGCCATGATTTCTCGCTTTGCTCCATGATTTGCGCTTCGCGCATGATTTGCCTTGCGCTCCCATGCGCCGAGGCGCAAATCATGTGCGCAGCACAATTCATGCCCACAGGCAATTCACGCGCCGTAAGGCGCAATGCATTGGGCGCGCTGCCACAGGCAGCGCGCCCGTCGTTATTATTTAAGCGGCAGCAGGGGAGAGGTCAGGCCAGGGTAGCCACCCAGCGGCCGTATTTGGCCAGGTTCTCGTCCCGCTCAGCGATATCCTTGCCCCGGGTCAGTACGTAGACCTTGATCTTGGGCTCCGTGCCGCTGGGCCGCACCAGAATAGTGGTGCCGTCGGCCATCTCGTAGCGCAGCACGTTGGAGCCGGACAGCTCCATCTGGGACTTCTCGCCGGTCTCCGCGTCCACCACGGAGCCGTCGGAATAGTCCTTCCACTGGGCCACCTTCACGCCGGAGATCTCCCGGGGCGGATTGGCCCGCAGATCCCGCATCAGCTTTGCCATCTTCTCCAGGCCGTCCAGGCCGGGCATCACCAGGTTGTGGGTCTTCTCGCCGTACCAGCCGTACTTCTCGCTGAGGGCCAGAATGGCGTCATACAGGCTCATGCCCTGGGCGTAGTACCACGCCGCCATCTCCGTCAGGATCATGGAGGCGGTGACGGCGTCCTTATCCCGCACGTAGTCGCCCAGCATGTAGCCGTAGCTCTCCTCATAGGACATGATGACGGTGCCCTCGCCGGCGGCCTCCAAGGCGTTCTTCTTCTCCGCCATGAACTTAAAGCCGGTAAAGGTGTCGCAGCAGGTCACGCCGTTGGCCTCGCAGACCCGGCGCGCCATCTCGGTGGTGACGATGCTCTTGAGGAAATAGGGCTTTTCGGGCATCTTGCCGCTGCGCTTGAGCGCGCCGATGAGGTAATCCGCCAGCAGCACGCCGGTCTGGTTGCCGGTGACGGGGATGAACTTGCCCTCGTGGTTGCGCACCATGATGCCCACCCGGTCGCTGTCGGGGTCGGTGCCCAGCAGGAAGTCGCTGCCCACCTTGTCGGCCAGGGCCTCGGCCAGATAGAAGCCCTCGGGGTTCTCCGGGTTGGGGGAGGCCACTGTGGGGAAGCTGCCGTCAATGACCATCTGCTCCTCCACGGGGTACAGATGCTTGATGCCCAGGGCCCGCAGGGCCTCCGGCACCAGGATGTGGCCGCAGCCGTGGAAGGGGGTGTACACCACCTTGAAGCTGTCCGCCACCTTGGCCACGGTCTCCCGGTCGTTGATCATCTCCAGCACCCGGGCCATGAACTTATCGTCGGTCTCCCGGCCCATGACCTCCACCATGCCGGCCTTCACGGCCTCGTCGTAGTCCATGGTCTTCACGTCTTTGAAAATATCGATTTTCTCCAGGGCGGAGGCGATGGCGGCGGCGTGCTGGGGGGGAAGCTGGGCGCCGTCGGCCCAGTAAACCTTGTAGCCGTTGTACTCCTTGGGGTTGTGGCTGGCGGTGACGTTGATGCCCGCCTGGCAGCCGTATTCCCGCACGGCGAAGCTCAGCTCCGGCGTGGGGCGCAGGCTCTCGAAAATGCGGACGTGAATGCCGTTGGCGGCGCACACCTCGGCGGCGGCCCTGGCGAAATCCATGGAGTGGATGCGGCAATCCATGCAGATGGCCACGCCCCGGCGCTTGGCCTCCTCGCCCTCGGCGGCGATGACCTGGGCAAAGCCCTGGGTGGCCCAGCGGATGACGTACACGTTAATCTGATGCAGGCCCATCTTCATGGTGCCCCGCAATCCGGCGGTGCCGAATTCCAGCGGCGCGAAGAAACGGCTCTCAATCTCCCGCTCGTCCCCGGCGATGCTGCGCAGCTCCTGCAGCTCATCGGCCGTAAGTACGCCGCTGTTCAGCCACTTCTCATACTCCTGCTTGTAGTTGCTCATAGTTCCTCCTCCTGCTCAAAAGGCTGAGCCTCTAAAATATTTTTTGCGTCCTCCCATTGGCTCTGGGGGACGTAAATGTCCTCTCCGAATCCGGAAAATCCGCTGATGACCTTGCCCGCCACCCCATGCTCATGGTAGGCAAAGGCGGGAATGCCGCACGACGAGAGAAGG
Source organism: Oscillospiraceae bacterium (assembly GCA_017412585.1). Classification (GTDB taxonomy): domain Bacteria; phylum Bacillota; class Clostridia; order Oscillospirales; family Oscillospiraceae; genus Vescimonas. Next base: position 3,541 of record JAFPXK010000056.1, on the reverse strand, counting down.
GAAATCGTCATCTCCGCCTCGCCGCCGGTGCCGGCGGTGTGGGTCAGCAGCACAGCCTTTTCCCGCTGCCCCTGTCCGTCCAGGGGCCAGTCCAGGGGCTCGGTGCCGAAATGCCAGTCCTTCACGGTGCCATCATCTCCTATTTGTGATATTTTGTCCCCGCGGCGATCTGATACGCCCGGTAAACCTGCTCCAACAGCATGATCCGCGCCATATGGTGGGGAAACGTCATGGGCGACATGCTCAGCCGCCAGTCGGCCTGCCGCTTCAGGCCCTCGTCCAGCCCGAAGCTGCCTCCGATGAGGAAGGTGACGCCGCTGCGCCCGGCCAGGGCAAACTCCGCCAGCCGCCGGGAAAGGGTTTCACTGTCGCAGCTTTTCCCCTCGATGCACAGCGCCGTCACGGCGCTGCCCTTGGGAATTTTCTGCCGAATGAGCTCCGCCTCGGCGGCCAACGCCTGCCGTATTTCGGCGTCTGAGGGGCGGTCCCCCAGCCGCGTCTCCGGCAGCTCTATGATCTCCGCCTCACAGTGGCGCTGCAGCCGCTTCCTATACTCCGCCGCCGCCTCTATGTAGAACTTCTCTTTCAGCTTTCCCACGCAGATGATGGTGATTTTCTGCATCAGCAATCCTCCGCGATATACGCCGGGCTCATCTCGCCCCGCGGCGCCACACATACCGTCGCGCCGAAGGCCGCCACCGCCTGCTGCACCGTCTCCAGTGCCTGCCGGGGCGTGTTGTTCTCCCGGCTCAGGTGGGCCAGCACGAACTGTTTCGTGCCCCCCTCCGCCATCTGCCGGGCAAACCGGGCTGCGTCGTCGTTGCTCAGGTGGCCCCTGTCGCCCAATATCCGCTGCTTCAGCACGTAGGGATAGGGCCCGCTTTTCAGCCAATCCACGTCGTGGTTGCTCTCCAGCACCAGCAGCGCCGCCCCTGCCAGGGCCTGGGCCGCCTCATCCGTCACGTATCCCGTGTCGGTCATCACGCCCACGCTGCCGCCGCAGCCGTCCAGCCGATAGTCCACGCTGTCGGCGCTGTCGTGGCTGGTGGGGAACACCGTCACCTTCACGTCTCCCAGATGGAACACGTCTCCCGGCGCCACCTGATGCAGCACCGGCTCCAGCCCCGCGATGCGGTAGCACAGCTGCCGTCCGGTGGCCGCCGTGGCGTACACCGGCGCGGCGCACTGCCGCGTCAGCGTGGCCAGCCCCGCGATGTGGTCGCTGTGCTCGTGGGTGATGAGTATGCCGCCGATGTCTGCAAGCCCCAGCCCCAACTGGGCCAGGGACTGCCTGATGCGCCGGCAGGAAATGCCCGCGTCCACCAGAATATGGGTCTCGCCGCCGGAAATCAGCAGCGCGTTGCCCTCGGAGCCGCTGGCAAAGGTATGCACTGTCAACAACGAAAAATACCTCGTAACATCATGTACTGCGGGCGCCGCCCGCTTTTGGGGGGAAAATCATCCCCAGCGCCGTCCCCCGGATAATCGGCGCCTTTAGCGCAACAGCGTTCGCCGCCGCCGGGACGGGAACGCTGCTGTGTCTGTCTTAACCGGCCTGCTGCACGGTGCCGGCGGGGTCCGGCTCATCCACCAGCCGAATGTCCGCGCCTACGGCCCGTAGCTTGCCGATGATGTCCTCATAGCCCCGCTCGATATACTGCACCTGGGTAATTTCCGTGGTGCCGTGGGCCGCCAGCGCGGCAATGACCATGGCGGCGCCGGCCCGGAGATCGCAGGCCTGGATAGGCGCGCCCTCCAGATGGTCCACGCCCTCCACCACGGCCACCTTGCCGTCCACCTGGATCTGTGCGCCCATGCGCTTGAGCTCGTCCACGTACTTGAACCGGCTGGACCACACGCTCTCCGTCACCAGACTGGTGCCCTGTGCCAGGGCAAGCACCGTGGCGATCTGGGGCTGCATGTCGGTAGGGAAGCCGGGGTAGGGCATGGTCTTGATGTTGGTGCGCTGCAGAGGGCCGTCCCGGCGCACCAGCAGTGTGTCGTCCTGCTCCTCGATGGTCACACCCATCTCCCGCAGCTTGGCGGAAATGCAGTCCATGTGCTTGGGGATGATGTTGCGGATCAGCAGCTCGCCGCCGGTGGCCGCCACCGCCGCCATATAGGTGCCCGCCTCGATCTGGTCGGGGATGATGGCGTAGCTGCCGCCGCTGAGGGCGGCCACGCCCCGGATTTTAATGGTGTCCGTGCCGGCGCCCTTGATATCGGCGCCCATGGAGTTGAGGAAGTTAGCCAGATCCACGATGTGGGGCTCCTTGGCGGCGTTCTCAATAACGGTGTTGCCCTCCGCCAGCACGGCGGCCATCATGATGTTCATGGTGGCGCCCACGCTGACCACGTCCAGATACACGTTGGCGCCCCGCAGCTTGCCCTCCCGGGCCACGGCGTGAATGGCGCCGCTCTCCACCGTCACCTCGGCGCCCATGGCGGTAAAGCCCTTCACGTGCTGGTCAATGGGCCGCACGCCGCCGAAGTTGCAGCCGCCGGGCAGGGCCACGGTGGCCTCGCCGAACCGGCCCAGCAGGGCCCCCACCAGGTAATAGCTGGCGCGGATGCGCCGTGCCATGTTGTAGCTGGGCCGGGTGGAGCGAATGGTGTGGCAGTCCAGCTCAATGGCGTGGCGGTTGAGCACCTTCACCCGGGCGCCCAGATCCTCCAGAATGCTGAAAAACAGCGTCACGTCGCTGATTTCGGGAATATTTTCAATGCGGCACACGCCGTCCACCAGCAGCGCGGCGGGGATAATGGCCACCGCGGCGTTTTTCGCGCCGGAAATGTCCACCTCACCGTACAGGGGGCGGTTACCGTTAATGACGTACTTATGCAAATCGACACCTCATTTCATGTCGTGAAAACAGCAATGGTAGGATGCCCGCCCTGCGGGAATCCATGCACGGGGGCGGCAAATTTCCGCACACTCCGATACATAGTAAGTATATCATATTTTACCGCAAAGGCAACAAAAACTTGGAAGAATTTCATTCCCCGCCGCCGCAACGAGTATATGCATTTTTCACAAAGCAAAACAACATATTTTAGCCAAAACAACAACCCGCCCAGCCTTCCCCTCGGGGGGCCTACAGCCGAAGCGCCGCCGGCGCCAGCGACACACTGCGAGGTACGAGCGGCTTGTGGAGCCAGTGCCCTTGGGGTACGGCGGATAAAGCGAGGGCACAGCCAGGCAGCGGCCCGGTTGCCATGGCCCAACGGGCCTGGTAACCGGATGCCGCAACGTGGGCAAGAGGTGGCACGGCCTGAAAAGGCCGTGACGGATGAGGGGGCGATAACCGCCCGTCTGCCGTAAGTCGCTACAAAATCGTTCCGCGCAGCGGGCGCTTCGTGAAGCGCCCCTACAAAGAAAACCGATGCCGTTATGATTACGCCGTAGGGCGCGACGACCCCTGTCAAGCCCAACATAGGTAACACTTTGTCCAAGGACATGGGTAACACTTCACCTAACTTTTGAGCGGCGTTTTGAGATGAACAGTCCTTGACTGAGATCTATCCTGGCAATCTCGAAATG
>JAFPXK010000055.1 GCA_017412585.1 Oscillospiraceae bacterium | reverse complement strand
GCGGTAGATGATGGGGTCGCGCAGGTTGAAGTTACCGCTGCCCAGGTCGATTTTGGCCCGGAGGGTCATCTTCCCCTCCTCCACCTGGCCGTTCTTCATCATCTCGAACAGGCGCAGGTTCTCCTCGATGGGACGGTCACGGTAGGGGCTGGTGGCGGGCACGCCGATGTCGCCCCGATTGGCGCGGAACTCCTCCGGCGTCAGCTCGCAGACGTAGGCAAGGCCCTTTTTAATCAGCTCCACGGCGTACTCATAGTCCTTCTCGAAATAGTCGGAACCGTAGAAGAAGCGGTCGCCCCAGTCGAAGCCCAGCCAGTGGATATCCTGCTGGATGGCCTCCACGTACTCGGTGTCCTCCTTGGCGGGGTTGGTGTCGTCCATCCGCAAATTGCAGATGCCGCCGTACTTCTCCGCCGTGCCGAAGTCGATGCACAGGGCCTTGCAGTGGCCGATGTGCAGATAGCCGTTGGGCTCAGGCGGGAAACGGGTGTGGACCTGCATCCCGGCCACCCGGCCGCCCGGCGCGGTATCCTCCTCCACAAAGTTGTCAATGAAATTTTTCGTTCCCTCTGCTTCGGGAACCTTTACTTCCTCGGCCATAATACTGTCTCCTTGTGGCTTCAATGTAAAATCAACTTATTATACGCAACTCTCCGCCGGATTGCAAGATGTTTCGCGCCGGGTCGGGCGGATTTCCCGCCGTAAAGCGTTTTCGCCTTACAGTGCGTCAAACTCCTCACGGGTCAGAAGAAGCTGCATGGCCTGCAGCATGGCCCCGGTGGTCATCCGCTCCGGCAGGCCCAGCCGCCGCAGCACCTGCGCCCGTTTTTCGGTGCTGCCGGGGCCTATCAGTCCCTTGTCCAGCAGGTCTGCCCGGGTGATCTCCGTCTGCTGCCGGGGCTCCGCCTCACCAAGGAAGGTGGCGCCGCCACGGCGCAGAGCCGAGAGCAGCACCTCCGGCGTCATGCCCTCCACCCCCAGCTTGCCTTCCCTGCCGCATGTCTTTTTTCGCTTCTCCTTGCCCATCACGTCGGGCACGTAGGCCTGCTTGAGCTGTCCGGGGGGAAGGGCGCTCTTCAAAAAGTTGCGGATCACGAACCCCGCCCCGTCCGGGTCGGTGAGCAGGATCAGCCCCTGCTTCTCCCCCAGGCGGCGCAGCAGCGCCAGCTTCTCCCTGTCGTTAAACACGCCGAAGCCCTCGGTGGTCACCACCGTGGCGTCTACCACCTGCAAAAGGGCGTTTTTATCGTACCGCCCCTCCACCACGATCACTTCCTTGATTCTCGGCTTCATCGCGTCCCTGCCAATTCCATCAAAAAGAGTTTCAGCTCCTGGGCGGCGTCCATATTCCGCTCCGACTTCATCCGCCTGTCAAGCTCTTCCGCTTTACGCACCGCATTGGCGCACCATTTTCTGTCCACCTTGGCCGCCGCCGCCATCAGGAGCTTCGCCGGATAGTCCGACGACATGTGCCATACCTCCTTCAGCCACCCTCTGTCCTTGCCGCCGTCCAGGGCCAGGCGGGCGGTGTAGATGCGCCGCAGCTCCCGGCCGATGACGGACAAGATGGCGATGGGCTCCTCCTGCATCCGCAGCAGGTCCCCCAGCACCCGGGCCGCGTCGTCGTACTTCCCGGCGGTGATGCAGTTGGTCATGTCGAACACCCGGGCGTCCAGCACCGGGTCGGCCACGGCGTTGATGTCCGCCACGGTGATGCGCCTGTCCTTGGCGTAGGCGGCGATCTTGTCGATCTCCGGGGCAAGATTGGTCATCATAGTGCCGCAGGTAAAGAGCAGATGCTCCATGGTGGCGCTGTCGATGTCGTGGCCCGCGGCGGCAAAATGCTGCTGTATCCACCGGTACAGCGCACGGTTCTCCTGTCGGCAGAACTCCACCTCCACCGCGTGGGCGCTGATGGCGGCGCACAGCTTCTTCATCACCGCGTTGCGCTTATACTCGATGGTGTCGTAGATAAACACCAGCGTGCAGTAGTCCGGGAAGTCCTCCAGCAGCGCCGTCAGCTGCTGCCTTCCCTCCTCGTCCAGGCGGAAGATATCCATATCCGTCACTTCCACCAGGGTGCTCTGGGCCATCATAGGCATGGCCTCCACCGTCTCCTGCAGCAGCAGGGGCGACAGCCCCTTCCCCGCCAGGCGGTGGTAATTAAACTCCTCGAAGCCCTCCGGCACCACCGCCTTGCGCACCTGGTTCAGATACGTCCGCATCAGGTATTGCTCCTCGCCGTAGAAGATATACACCTTCTGCAGCGTGCCCTCCTTCAGGTCACGGCGCAGCACGTCATAGCCCGCTTCCTTTTTGCCCGCCATTTACGGCTCACCTCTCTCCGCACTGATACGCACGGTGCCGTTTACGTCCGTGCGATAGATTTCCGCTCCCGCTCCCGTCAGGCGCAGAATGGCCTGAGGGCTGGGATGTCCATAGTCGTTTGCGCCCACGCTGATTACCGCCGTCTCCGGGGAAATGGCGTCTAAAAAATCGGCGTCCGAGCTGCCGGCGGAGCCGTGATGGCTCACCACCAGCACCTCCACGTCCGGCAGGGCGTATCGCTCCGCCAGTGCCCGCTCGGTGGCCCCCGCCATATCGCCGGTAATCAGGGCGTCAAAGGGCCCTGCGGAGGCCAGCACCGACAGGCCCTGCTCGTTCATATCCCCCACGCCCACCGGCGGGAAGATGGTCAGCGTCCCCCGGCCGAAGGGGATGCGCCGCAGCGTCCTTACCGGCACCACGTCAATGCCCATCGACCCCGCCAGCGCCTCCAGCCGTTCCCTTACGCCGTACTCGTCCTCCATATCCGGCAGATACAGCGTTTCCACCGGCACACGCTGCAAAAGGGTCACCAGGCCGTTGGTGTGGTCGGCGTGAAAATGGGATACGATCACCGCGTCCAGCCGCCGGATGCCCATGCTTTCCAACTGCTGCACCGCCACCTCGCCGGCGCGAATAAAGCTGTTGCTGCTGCCGCAGTCCATCACCGCCGCCGCGTCGCCCGACGCCAGCGCCACGCTCTCGCCCTGGCCCACGTCCAGCACTGCCACGGTCATGTCGCCCCGGCGGCTGTCCAGAGCCGTCAAAAGCACTACCGCCGCCAGACTCACGCAGGCCAGCGCCGCAGCCGCCGCGTACTTCCGCCGTCTCTCTTTTGTCAGCGTGCAGCCGATGAACATGGCGTACACGTATACCAGCCACGCCCACAGCAGCCGTCCCCCGGCGTACACGGCGTGGTACGGGATTTTCTGCAAAAGCCGTCCAAAGGTCAGAATACCCAACATCAAAAAGGCGGCGACTTTTCCCGTAAATTGTCCCAGCGGCAGCCAGATCATGCCCAATACCGCCGCCGCAAACGCCGCGCCGAAGCCGTAACCTGCCAGGGGAACGGCAAAAACGCCGCTGATGGGCGACACCACGGACAGCATGCCGAAATGGAGAACCGTCAGCGGCGCGGTGAACACCGTGGCCCCCACCACCGAGCAGAAATTGCCCACGAAAAAGGCTTTCACCCGGTATTTGCGGGATTTCGCCCCACGCTTTGGCGGTAAAATCACATCGTAGAGCCGGGGCGATATTTTCAAAAGGCCCAGCATGGCCCCGAAGCTGAGCTGCAGGCTCACTGAGGCCGCGGCGTAGGGGTTGCACAGCAGAATCAGCAGCAGCGCCGCCGCCATGGAGGTCAGGGGGTCGTCGTCCCGCCGGATCATCTCTCCGACCAAAAAGAAAATCTGCATCACGCAGGCGCGCACCACCGACGGCGTCAGCCCCACCAGGCACATATAGAACAGCAGCGCCGCTATGGTCAGCCCGTTTCCCAGGAAACGGCGCTTCCCGGGCAGGGGGATGAGCTGCAGCAGCATCACCAGAAAGCCGCAGTGGAGCCCACTGACGGCAAAGAGATGGGCCATGCCCGTCTCACGCATGGTGGCGTAATCCGCCTCTGCGATGCCGGACTTGTCGCCGGTGAGCATACCGGTAATCAGCCCCGCCGCGGTGGGGTCCGTCCACACCCGGCCCACCGTCTCCTTCAGATACCGCGCGGCCCGCTGGGGCCACCAGCGGAGGCTGCCCTCCGACCCGGGCGTCACGGTCAGTTCCCCCTTGCCGTACAGCAAGACAAAAACGCCCCTGGCGGTAAAGGTGGTCACGTCGCTGTCCCGTATCCGCCCGGCATCCTGCCACCGGGCGCTGCCGGCGATGCGGTTGCCGGGCCGCAGCGAAAGCGCCGAATCATCGCCGTAATACACGGCCTTCACGCCCTTTTGCCTCTCTATCACCACGGTCACTTTCGCCCCGTAGGCCGTCTCCTGTGGCCAGTCGCACACCGTGGCGGCAAAGGGCTGCGTCCCGCCGCAGAGCTGCCGCACGCCGGCGCAGCGCACCGCGTTGTAGCCCGTGCAGTAGCACAGCCCCACAGCGGCCGACAGGGCGATGACGGTGATAAACCGGGCCCATTTTCGCTGCCGCCACCGCAGGAACAGCAAGCCCACCGGCACCAGCGCCGCGGCGCACCACAGCGCCCAGCTGCCGGGCGGCAGCAGCACCCACAGCAGCACCGCCCCGGAAAAGGAGAACGCGATGGTCGCCAGCAGCCGCACAGTCTCGCCCTCCCTTTGCGCTTAATGATTGATTATACCAAATCTCCCCACCCGGGGCAAGTCCTCTTGCCCGCCAAAGCCCATCATCGCGCAAAAAATCCCACCCCGAAGGGCGGGATTCTTCCTGTTTTCAGCCGTGCAGCTTTGCGTTGCACTTGTCCAGAAACCGCTGGTTATGCACAACGGCTCTGGTATGGGTACCCTGGCCGATGAGGCCGGCGTCGTCATAGGCGGCCACCTTGAAGGTGATCATTTTGCCGTTTTCCGACACGCCCGTTACCTCCGCCGTGGCCCGGATGGTCATGCCCACCGGGGTGGGGGCCAGATGGGTAGAGGTCATCTCCACCCCCACGGTGCCCCGCTCGGGCGGCAGCTCGCTCTGGACGCAGTCCATGGCGGCGCACTCCATCAGCCCCATCATAAACGGGGTGCCCAGCACCTCCAGCGCCCCGGAGCCGATGGCCCGGGCGGTCATGTCGGGGGTGACGGTGCGCGTCACGGTATGGGTCATGCCAATGGTAATCATGGTTCGCTCCTTACACGCCCAGCCGGTTCCACAGGTCGTTATACAGCGCCAGGGTCTCCGGGGGCAGGTTCACATACAGTGTGCAGCGCTCCCGCTCCTCGTCGGGCAGGGCCATGATGTCGTAAATCTCCTGATCCAGCTCCTCCTCGTACAGCTCCAGATAGTAGTCCGGATACTGCGCCAGGGCCTCGGCGTTGGGGGAGGCGTACCAGATATAGTCCATGTTGGCCAGGTTGGACTCGGTGGAGGCGATGAAGTTGATCCACGCCTCGGCCTCGCGCTTGTGCTGGCTGGTTTTCAGCACGCACATGGCGTCCACAAACCAGTTGGAGCCCTCCTCCGGCACTACGAACCGCAGGTTCTCGTTGTTCTCCAGCATGGTCAGGTAGTCGCCGGCGTAGTACATGGCGATGGCCGCGTTGCCGCCCTCCATCTTCTGGAATACCTGGTCCATCACGAAAGCCTGGTACACGCCCTTGTCCTTGGTGTCCTTCAAAAGCTGGAAGGCCTCGGTGAGCTGCTGCTGGTCGGTGGTGTTGATATCGTAGCCCAGGTCCAGCAACGCCGCCGCCAGCGCGTCACGGGAGTTGTTGATCATCAGCACCTGCCCGGCGTACTTGGTGTCAAACATGGCGTCCCAGCTGGTGATGGGCTCGTCTACCATGGTCTCGTTGTAAATGATGCCCAGGCTGCCCCAGGTATAGGGCACGGTGTACTTGTTCTCCGGGTCGTAGCTCAGGTGGGTGAACTGCTCGCCGATGAGCTGGAAATTGGGGATATTGTCGTAGTCCAGCTCCGCCAGGCGATCCTCCTCAATGAGGCGGGCCACCATATAATCGGAGGGCACGATCACGTCAAAGTCCGCGCCGCCCATGGCGATAAGGCTGTAAAGGGCCTCGTTGCTCTCGGCGGTCTGGTAGTTGACGTGGATGCCGGTGGTCTCCTCAAACTCGGTGATCAGCGACTCGTCGATATACTCACCCCAGGAGCACACGTTCACCACAGGGCGGGCATTGGCGCTGCGGCCGGAGATAATCAGCACCGCCAGCAGGCCGCAGCCCACGACGCCGGCCACCGCCCGCATCCACACGGGCATCTTGCCGTCGGCGCTTCTGGTGAAATTGGGCACCGCAGCCGCCGGGCGGCGGCGGTCAGGCTGCTTCTCCATATTGGCCTCGCGGATATTCACGATGGCCAGCAGCAGCAGCACCGTCACGAACAGCAGCGTGGAAATGGCGTTGATCTCCGGGCTGACACGCTTCTTGGTCATGCCGTAGATGGTCATGGCCAGGGTAGACGTGCTGGAGCCGGCGGTAAAGTAGGAGATAATGAAGTCGTCGATGGACATGGTGAAGGCCGTCAGCGCGCCGGACACCACGCCGGGCTTGATCTCCGGGATAATCACCTTCCAGAAGGCCTGCATCCAGGTGCAGCCCAGGTCCTGGGCCGCGTCCACCAGGTTCCGGTCCATCTGCCGCAGCTTGGGGCCCACGGACAGAATGACGTAGGGGATGTTGAACATCACATGGGCAATCAGCAGCGTGCCGAAGCCCATGGACAGCTTCTCCGGCAGCACCACGGCGCTCTGCCAGGAGTTGACCCAGGCGGCAAAGCCGTTCCAGCCGCTGAAGAACACCACAAACAGCAGCGCCAGACTGACGCCGGTGACGATATCGGCGTTCATCATGGGGATGTTGTTCACCGCCATCAACGCGTCCCGCCGTCTGCGGCGCATGGCGTAAAAGCCGATGGCGGCAAAGGTGCCCGCGATGGTGGCGATCACCGTTGCCAGCAGGCTCACCAGCAGCGTGATGTACACGCTGCGCATGATGATCTGGTTGTGGAACAGCTGGCCGTACCAGTGGAGGGAGAAGCCCTTCCACACACTGGAGCTGGTGCCCTCGTTAAAGGAGAAGATAATCAGAATGAAAATAGGCGCGTACAGGAACAGCGCCACCAGCGCCATCAGAAGGCGGTTGATAAAGCCGTTAGGCTGCTGCCGTTTCATAGCATCACCGCCTGTTCCTCGCCTTCACCGAAGCGATTCATCACCAGCATGCACGCCACCACGATGATCATCATCACCAGGCTGATGGCCGCGCCCAGCTGGGGGTTGTACGCGCCGCCCAGGAACTGCCGCTCGATCAGGTCGCCCAGCAGCATCTCCGTGCCGCCGCCCAGCATCTGGGAGATGGCAAAGGTGGACACCGACGGCACGAACACCATGGTGATGCCGCTGAGCACGCCGGGCAGGCTCAGGGGCAGGATCACCTTGCGGAACACCGTCACGGAGTTGGCCCCCAGGTCACGGGCCGCCTCCAAAAGGGAGTAGTCCAGCTTCACGATGACGGAGTAAATGGGCAGGATCATAAAGGGCAGGTAGTTGTATACCATGCCCAGCACCACGGCGCCCTGGGTGTTCATCATAGGGAAATAGGCCAGGTCGCTGCCGGTGAGATGGTTGTAAAGGGCAATGATGCCCAGCTTCTGGAAAAGCTGGTTCAAAAGGCCGTTGTTTTCCAGAATGGTCATCCAGCTATAGGTACGCAGCAGGAAGTTCATCCACATGGGCAGCATAATCAGCACCATGGCCACCCGCTGGAAGGACGCCTTTTCACGGCTCATCCAGTAGCTGACGGGATAGCCCATCAGCAGGCAGATAATGGTGGCGATGATGGCCAGCTTGAACGAGCGGACGAACACCTCGCCGTAGCCGCCCATCTTCACAAAGTTGCCCAGGGTAAAGCCGCCGGCGGCGTCCTGGAAGGCGTAAATCACCATGATGACGATGGGGGCCACCACGAAAATCGCCATCCACACCACGTAGGGCACGGCGAACCGGGAGAGCTTATTCTTCATCCCCGCTCTCCTCCTCATCCGGCGCGGCAGCGCCCAGCTCCTCATACTCCTCGGAGTAGGAGGAGTAGTCGCCGAACATGCCGGAATACTCGCTCTTCTTCATGATGTGGAAGCCCTCGGGGTCGATCTTCACCCCCACCTGCGCGCCTACCGGCGAATGATCCGTGGTCTGGATCAGCCACTTAAAGCCGCCCAGGTCCACGATGATGTCATACTGCATGCCCTTGAAGGTCACGTTGGTGACGGTGCCCACCAGCTGGCCCTGCTCCACCGGCACGATGTCGATGTCCTCGGGCCGGATCACCACGTCCACCGGCTCGTTAGGCGCAAAGCCGCCGTCCACGCAGGGGAACTCCCTGCGGTACATCCGCACCACGCCGTCCCGGACCATGGTGCCGTTGAGAATATTGGACTCGCCGATAAAGTCCGCCACAAAGGCGTTCTTCGGCTCGTTGTAAATGTCCTCGGGAGTGCCGATTTGCTGGATGCGGCCCTTGTCCATCACCACCACGGTGTCGGACATGGTCAGCGCCTCCTCCTGGTCGTGGGTCACGTAGATGAACGTGATGCCCATCTGCTGCTGAATGCGCTTGAGCTCGATCTGCATGTCCTTGCGCAGGCGCAAGTCCAGCGCGCCCAGAGGCTCGTCCAGCAGCAGCACCTTGGGCCGGTTCACCAGCGCCCGGGCAATGGCCACCCGCTGCTGCTGACCGCCGGAGAGCTGGTCGATGCGGCGGCGCTCGAAGCCCTTCAGGCTCACCACCTCCAGCATCTCGGTGACACGCTCCGTCACCTCCGCCTCCGGCACCTTGGCGATGCGCAGGCCGAAGGCCACGTTTTCAAACACGTCCAGGTGCGGGAACAGCGCGTACTTCTGGAACACCGTGTTGATCTGCCGCTTATGGGGCGGCACATCATTAATCCTCACACCATCAAAGGTGACGTCTCCCGACGTAGGTGTCGTGAAACCGCCAATAATCCTCAGCGTCGTGGTCTTGCCACAGCCGCTGGGGCCCAGAAGTGTGAGGAATTCGGAATCGTTGATATACAGATTGATGTGGTCGAGAACCAGCTCGTCGTCAAACGCCATGCAAAGGTCGTGCAGGCGAATCAACTCTTTGGACATTTATCCTCCCCCGTTCGTAAAAAAATGTACCTCTTCTCTCTGTCAAACCGGGGGCTCCATGGGGCACACGTCGCCGCGTCCCCTCCGAGCCTGTATTATGTTCGTTGAAATTTGGCCGCGTTTACTATATATAAAATAGCGGAAAATGTCAATGCTATTCACGAAAAAATCGCCCCAAAACGGAGCGATTTTTCATCCGAAATACTTTGTGCGAAACGGCACGTCGTCCACCGTAAAGGTGCGGCCCTGCATATACTGCAAAATCCCCGCGTCGGTGGGGAAATCAAAGGTGAGCCGGTAGGCGTACAGCGCCTGCCGCGTCTCGCCGTAGCGGCGGTTCACGTCCCCCCGGCCGTACTTGCCGTCCCCCAGCAGGGGCCAGCCGCAGTCGGCAAAGCTGGCCCGGATCTGGTGGGTGCGGCCCGTCTCCAGCCCCACCTCCACCAGGCTCAGCTCCCCCCGGCTCTCCAGGGTCTGATAGTGGGTCACCGCCGTCTTGCCCCCCGGCACCGGCCTGTGGTACACCTGCACCTCTTTTTTCTTCTCGTCCTTCACCAGGAAGCACTCGATTTTCCCCTTCTCCGGCTTCGGGCGGCCCACCGTGATGCACAGATACCGCTTGTCGATCTCCCGGTCACGGATCTTCTCGTTGATGATACGCAGCGTCTCCGCGTTCTTGGCGGCGATGACCATGCCGCCGGTGTTGCGGTCGATGCGGTTGCACAGGGCCGGGGTAAAGGCATTTTCCCACCGGGGGTTCCACTCCCGCTTCTGGTAGAGATACGCCTGGATGTGGTTGATGAGGGTGTTCACCTTCTCCGTCTCGTCGGCGTGCACCACCAGCCCCGGCCGCTTGTTGAGGATTAGCAGGTTTTCGTCCTCGTACACGATGTCCAGACTGGGGCGGAACAGCGTCAGGAACAGATTGTCCTCCCTGGGCTGGTCGAAAAACTCGTCGTTGATGTACAGCGACAGCACGTCACCCTCCTGCAGCCGCTGCTCCCCCTTGCACCGTCCGCCGTTGCACTTGATGCGCTTGAGGCGGATGTATTTCTGCAAAAGAGCGCTGGGCAGCAGCGGCAGCGCCTTGGCCACAAACCGGTCAATCCTCTGCCCCGCGTCGTTCTTTCCCACCGTCAGCTCCCGCATGATCTGGCCCCTTTCGTCGTTCTCGTCCCACATTGTACCCGTATCTATAAAAAAAGTCAAAATATTTGTGAAATAATGTTTGACAATCTCCCCCTCATCCTCTATAATACTACCCGTGTCATTGCGAGGTGTACTATGCGTTTGAATGTCAACAAGCTGCTGCACACGCCCGAGTCCAGGCAGGATTTCCGCTTCACGCTGGACCTGTCCGACCTGGATTTCGGCGGCTCCTGCCCTGTATCAGAACCGGTCAATGTGGAAGGCCAGATTCGGAACAAGGCCGGTGTGCTGCTGTGCGACTTGACGGCGCATACGACGCTCCACTGTGTCTGCGACCGCTGCTGCGAGCCGTTCTCTGAGGAAAAAATGGTTGCCTACTCCTGTGTTCTCGCGGAGGAGCGCCAGTTTGACGATGATGAGGACATCGTGCTGCTGGAGCATGACGAGGTGGATCTGGGTGACCTCGCCCGTACGGCGTTCATTCTCGACATGGACACAAAGTTCCTCTGCAAGCCGGACTGCAAAGGTCTGTGCCCCGGCTGCGGCGTCAACCTCAACGAGGCGCCCTGCCGTTGCAAGAAGGAAGTGGACCCCCGTCTTGCCAAGCTGGCCCAGCTTTTGCAGGACAAATAAAGAAGTAATTATTACTGCCCATCGCAGTTTAAAGCCAAGGAGGTGTCAACATGGCAGTCCCTAAGGGAAAAGTATCCAAGCAGCGGCGCAATAAGAGACGTTCTTCCGTGTGGAAGCTGGCAACTCCCGCTCTGGTGGCATGCCCCAAGTGCGGTGCTCTGCATCTGCCCCACAGAATGTGCCCCGAGTGCGGTACCTATAACGGCCGTCAGGTCAAGGAGATCAAGTCCGTGGCCGCCGGCAAGTAATCTTGTCCTGAAAAAGCGGGAAGCGTCAGCTTCCCGCTTTTTTGTCTGTCAAAAACGGCTGCATCGTATTAACGCCGCCCCGCCGATGTGTTTCGGCGGGGCGGCGTTTTCTTTACTTGTCGTAGCCGTTGGGGTTCATGCTCTGCCAGTGCCAGGTGTCCCGGCACATGTCCTCCAGATTATACTGGGCGTGCCAGCCCAGCACCTCTGCGCTCTTGGCGGGGTCGGCGTAGCACACCGCCACGTCGCCGCTGCGGCGGGGGGCGATGACGTAGGGCACCTTCACGCCGTTGGCCTTCTCAAAGGCCTTCACCATGTCCAGCACGCTGTAACCGTTGCCGGTGCCCAGGTTGAACACCGCCTCGCCGGTGTGGCTGCACAGGTAGTCCATGGCCGCCACGTGACCCTTGGCCAGATCCACCACGTGGATATAGTCCCGCACGCCGGTGCCGTCGGGGGTGGGATAGTCGTTGCCGAACACGCTGAGCTTCTCCCGCTTTCCGATGGCGGTCTGGGAGATGAAGGGCATCAGATTGTTGGGGATGCCGTTGGGGTGCTCGCCGATGAGGCCGCTGGGATGGGCGCCCACGGGGTTAAAGTACCGCAGCAGCACCACCGACCACTCCTTGTCGGCCTTGGCCACGTCCCGCAAAATCTCCTCGCACATAAACTTGGTCCAGCCGTAGGGATTGGTGCAGTTGCCGATCTTGCTGTCCTCCCGCAGGGGCATGGTGTTGTCCCGGTCATACACGGTGGCGGAGGAGGAGAAAATGATCTTCTTCACGCCGTGGCGGCCCATGACCCGGCACAGGTTCATGGTGGAGGTCAGGTTGTTGCTGTAATAGGCCAGCGGCTTTTCCACCGACTCGCCCACCGCCTTCAGTCCCGCAAAATGGATGACGCAGTCGATCTCATTTTCCGAGAACACCTTCTCCATCAAGGCCTCGTCGCACACGTCGCCGTCGATAAAGGGCACTTCCTTTCCGGTGATCTGTGCCACCCGGCGCAAACTCTCCGCGCTGGCATTCACCAGGTTGTCCACGGCGATGGGCTGATGCCCCGCCTCAATCAGCTCCACGCAGGTATGGCTGCCGATGTACCCGGCGCCGCCGGTCACTAATACGTTCATTTCGCGTCCTCCACTAATAGTTTTACTGTGATCCCGCCGTCCACCAGGCGGCGGAAGGTCTCTCCGTCCTGTGCCGAGCCCACCACGCCGCTACCGTAATGGGTGGGGATAGCAAGGCGCGGCCGGATGGCGTTGCAAAGCCCCGCCGCCTCCCGGGCCGTCATGGTGTAGGTGCCGCCCACGGGGCACAGCACCACGTCGCACCGCACCGCCAGCGCCTCCGGCGTCACGTCGGTGTCGCCGCAGACGTACACCCGCTGCCCCTCCAGCGTCACAACATAGCCCAGGTACTGCTTCTCCCGGGGGTGGAATTTCTTATGGGGATTGTAGGCCGCCACGGCCTCCACCGCCACGCCGTCCACCTCTGCCGCCTGGCCGGGCAAAAGGGCCACCACCCGGCCCAGCGTCGCCGCCTGCTCCGCCATAAAGGCGGGCACAACGAACACGGGGTCCTCCCCCGCCGCCCTGGCGATGTCCTCCGGGGAAAAGTGGTCAAAATGGTCGTGGGTGATGAAAATGATCTGCCCGTCCCTGGGGGCCTCCCGCAGCTGGAAGGGGTCAAAATAGCATATCTTTTCCCCCGCCACGCGGATGCTGGCATGGCTGTTGATGGTGATTTCCATGGCGTCACCTCCATACCCGTCTATCCTACCACAAATCCCACCCTGTGGCAAGCACCCATTCGCGCCCCGATCCGCCCCGCTTGCGCCACATTTTTTCGACCCGATTTCCCTTTTTATCTTCCCATTCTCCCCACCGTATGGTACAATAGGCCAAATATCGTACTTTAGGAGGGCAACATCATGGGCATCGTGGTCATCGGCGCCGTGTTTGTGGACATCAAGGGCTACCCTTACAGCACCTTCATCCCCGGCGGGCGCAACGCGGGGTACGTGGAATACGTCCACGGCGGCGTCAGCCGCAACATCGTGGAGGACATCGCCAACGTGGAGCTGCGCCCCACCTTTTTGAGCCTGGTGGATAAAAGCGGCGCCGGCGCCGACGTGATCCACAAGCTCCAGGACCACAAGGTGAACACCGACTACATGGTGCCCACCCGGGACGGCATGGGCACCTGGCTGGCGGTGTTCGACAATGACGGCGACGTGGTGGCCGCCGTGTCCAAGCGGCCCGACCTGACCCCGCTGCTGAGCGTCCTCGAGAAGCGGGGCGACGAGTTGTTCTCCCAGGCCGACAGCATCTGCATCGAGATCGACATGGATAAGGACATCGTCAAGCGGGTGTTCCAGCTGGCGGAGAAGTACCAGAAGCCGGTGTACGCCGTGGTGTCCAACATGAGCATCGCCGTGGAGCGCCGCGACTTCCTCCGCTCCACCGCCTGCTTCGTCTGCAACCTCCAGGAGGCGGGCATCCTGTTCTCCGAGGAGTATGACGGCCTCTCCGTGGAGGAGATGACGGAGGTGCTGCGCAATAAGGTGCAGATGGCCCGGCTCCCCGCCATGGTGGTCACCATGGGCTCCCGGGGCGCTGTCTGGGCCACTGCCGACGGCCAGGCCGGCGTCTGCCCCGCCAAAAAGGTGGACATGAAGGACTCCACCGGCGCCGGCGACGCCTTCTTCTCCGGCGTGGCCATCGGCCTGACCTACGGCAAGACGTTGGCCGAAGCCTGCGAAATCGGCACCCGCCTGGCCGCCTCCGTCATCTGCACGTCGGAAAACGTCTGTCCCCGCTTCCTCCCCAGCGAATTCGGCCTGGACGTCACCGTGCCGGACTGATGACCCCATCACATACGCAAAAAGGACTGCCCTGCGGCAGTCCTTTTTGATTCATTTTATCATTTTAGGGTTATCCGTCCTGTCCA
Organism: Oscillospiraceae bacterium; assembly: GCA_017412585.1. Classification (GTDB taxonomy): domain Bacteria; phylum Bacillota; class Clostridia; order Oscillospirales; family Oscillospiraceae; genus Vescimonas. Next base: position 7,655 of record JAFPXK010000055.1, on the reverse strand, counting down.
GGAGATAATCGACGCTGACGCCATAATAATCAGCCAGCTTGATCAGCATTTCCGCGGTAAGAGAAATAACGCCGTTTTCATACTGCGAGTACGTATTCTGCGAGACGTTAAGATATTCCGCAATGGTTCTCTGGCGAATATCCCTGTCTTCCCGCAATGCCCGAAGATTCCTGAATACCATACACATCACCCATTTTTATTATGGATTATCTGTAATAAAGATATTGACTTTTATCTGTAATCCAGATATAATTCTCTCGTATTCACGGCGCAATCGCCGTAGAAAAACGAGGGAGTGAATGATATGGAAGGTAAAAAAATGTGCTGCACACGCTGCAAGGGCACTCATTTGAGCATCATCGCCGACGGCTCGGACAGTACAACGGGCGGCTCGTATCTTGGAAGGTCAAATGCCTTTATCGCCAGCACAAATTCAAGGGTAAGACATTCCTGGATTTGTGCGGATTGCGGAAACAGGTTCCGGATGCCGGACGAACTGCTGCAAGAGATTAAAAAGAATAAGACTTACGCTATTCTTTCGCTTGTCACGATAGTATTGTTCTCAATCATTGGTGTACCCTTACTGTTTACTGAGGTAGCAGCTTTATCATTATTCTTTCTTTTACCTGCCGCCATTATGTTAGCCTTATTCTTCTACTACAAATCTTCGGTAACAAAGGCTCAAACCCAGTATGACGAAATCACCGCCAACTGCTGGCTTTAATCTAAATCCACAAAGGAATACGATACAAAACAAGAGGCCGGGACGGCAGTGATCTGCTTCCTCAGCCTCTGTTTTTTCTGTTGCGCTGTTTCCTTTTTCGGTATCTCTTCCGCCCTCATGCCCCGCAGGGCAATTCATGTGCCCCGGCACAATGCATGGCGGTACGCCAATTCATGCGCCGCAAGGCGCAATTCATTCATCGTGTGCGCCTCACCGGGCACAAACAACCTCGATTTCCACAAGGCCCCCCTTGGGCAACGCCGCCACCTCCACGGCGGACCGGGCTGGGTACGCCCCTTCGGTGAAGAACTCCGCGTACACGGCGTTCATGGCGGCAAAGTCGCTCATGTGCTGCAGAAACACGGTGGTTTTCACCACGTTGTCCATGGTCAGCCCCGCCCGGGCCAGAATGGCCTTCACGTTCTCCAGCGCCTGCCGGGTCTGGGCCTCCACGCCCTGGGCCAGCACGCCGGTGGCCGGGTCCAGGCCCAGCTGCCCCGAGGTCACCACAAAGCCGCCGCAGTCGATGCCCTGTGCATAGGGCCCGATGGCCGCCGGTGCCTTCTCCGTGGCGAGAATGGTTTTCATAGCATCTGCCTCCTTTTGATATGATAAATCCATCATACCCCACCGCCTCCCAAAAAGCAACCCGCAGAAAACCTCTTGCCCCCGACGCGGCGCCGGGGTATAATGAGCAAAACGAAAGGGGTGACGTTATGGAGGCGATTTTCTCCCGTCTGAATCGTGAAATGGCGGAGGGCCGCGACGCCGTTCTGTGTACCATCATCGCCGAGAGCGGCTCCGCCCCCCGGGGCGCCGGGGCCCAGATGCTGTGCGGCAGGGAGGGATTGCTGTGCGGCACCATCGGCGGCGGTGCGGTGGAGCTGGACGCCATCGGCGAGAGCAAAAAGCTGCTGGCCGCCAGGCGATCCCAGGTCAAGGACTATGCCCTCCAGCCCGCCGGGGCGCTGAAAATGGTCTGCGGCGGCGCGGTCACTGTCCACTTCCAATACATCCCCGCCGGCAGCGCCCCCTGGCGCGACGCCGTCGCCGGCGTGCTCCAGCGCCTGGCGGACCGGGAGAGCGCTACGCTGCTCCTGTCCCTTGACGGCGGCGCCCCTGCGCTGGCCGCCCCCCACGCGGAGCAGGCGGGCTGCTTCCCCCTGGCTGTCACCCCCGGCGACAGGGCCATATTGTTCGGCGCAGGCCATTGCAGTGCCGCCCTGTCCCCCCTGCTGCAAACGCTGGGCTTCCGGGTCACGGTCATGGATGACCGGGCCCCTCTGGCGGACAGCGCCCGCTTCCCCGGCGCGGAACAGGTCATCTGCGGCGACTTTGCCCGCATCGACGACTATCTTACCCTGACGGAGGACGACTTCGTGGTGGTGATGACCAGCGGCCACCGCAATGACTTCACGGTGGAGGAGCAGGTCTTGCGCCGCCCCTACGCCTACCTGGGGGTCATCGGCTCCAAGAGCAAAAAGGAGGCGGTAAACGCCATGCTGCGCCAGGCCGGCATCTCCGACCGGGCCATCGCCACCGTCCACACCCCCATCGGCCTGCCCATCGGCGCCGTCACCCCGGAGGAGATCGCCGTGTCCATCGCCGGGGAGATGATTGCCTTCCGTGCCGCCCGCCGCCAAGACGCCGGCATCGCCCCCCATCGCTGCCCCATGCGGTAAGCCCCGCCTTACCCGAAAATCCTTGCCTTTGCCGGAAAAATGTGGTACTTTAGTAGGGTAGAACGATTGCAAAGGAGCTGATCCCATGCATTTGCAGGAATCCGGCGAAATGTATCTGGAGACCATTCTCATCCTCTCCAAAAAGTCCAACTTCGTCCGCGCCATCGACGTGGGCGAATATATGGGCTACTCCAAGCCCAGCGTCAGCCGCGCCGTGGGGCTTTTGAAGGCCGGCGGCTATATCCAGGTGGACGAAAACGGCGCCATTACCCTGCTCCCTCCCGGGCAGGAGGTGGCCGAGCGCATCTATGAGCGCCACCGGGTCCTCACCGACTTCTTCACCCGCATCGGCGTTGACCCGGACGTGGCGGAGGCCGACGCCTGCCGCATCGAGCACGTCATCTCCGAGGAGACCTTCAACGCCTGGCGCGCCCACGAAGAAGCCCAGGGCTGACCTACCATAACACCACAAAACACCCGGCGCAGCAAACGCTGCACCCATAAGGAAGCGAAATCGGCGGGACCGCGACGGTCACGCCGATTCTGTTCTTTTTGAGGGAAACATTTTTTGAAATCCCGTCGCCACGCCTCGTCACCCTTCCCTCGGCCCGGGGCGGTATTCCCTCCCCAGCTCCCGCAGCGTGATGCCCCCGGCGGAGAGCTCGGTGAGCCGCTTCTGCAGCCCTTCCACCCGCTCCGCCAAAAGTGAAACGGCAAGGGTGATATCGGCGGCGTATTCCGCCCCGTCCACCGTGCCCGACAGCGCCTCCACCTCCAGCTTCACCCGCTCAAAGAGGGCGTAAGGGCAGGGGATCTCCACCCTGGCCCACAGTCCCATGGTGGCGGCCCCGGCGGCGGCAAGGGCGTCCTTGGCCCCCCGGCTGTACGCCCGGGTCAGTCCCCCGGCCCCCAGCAGGATCCCGCCGAAGTACCGGGTCACCACCACCACCGCATCGGTGACGTTCTCCCGCTCCAGCACCTTCAGCATGGGCTGGCCCGCCGTGCCCTGGGGCTCCCCGTCGTCGCTGTACCGGGCGGTGTTCTCCCCAAGGCGGTAGCACCAGCAGTTGTGCCGCGCGTCGTAATATTGGCTCTTCATCTCCCGGATGTGGGCCTGGGCCTCCTCCTCGCTGGCGATCTTCCAGATGTGGCTGATAAACCGTGAGCGTTTCTCGGTGAACTCGCTCTCGGCGTCGGAGAAGGGCACGCGGTACACGCTCATTCCCATTCCTCCTTGGGCTCCACCCAGCCCTCAATGTAGTCCTTCAGCTGCCCCAGCTGCCGGGGGTTGCACACCGCCAACACGTCCACCGTGGCCTCGTAGCTGACGCTCTCCACCTTGGCCTCCCGGTACAGCACGTCCAACAGCCCCGTCTTGTCGTAGGGCAGATGCAGCGTCACCCGCCGGGTGCCCTTGTCCAGCTTCCGGTCGATGGCCCGCATCAGCTCGTCGATGCCCTCCCCCGTCAGCGCCGACACGGACACCGCGTCCGCCTCCTTCTCCCGCTGAGCGGAGAAGGCTAAATCCGACTTGTTGTACACCCGGATGCAGGGGATGTGGTCGGCTTTCAATTCCCGAATCAAATCGTCCACAATTTGCGCCTGCTCGCGCCACTGTGGGTTGCTGGCGTCGATGACGTGCAGCAGCAGATCGGCGTATTCCAGCTCCTCCAGCGTGGCCTTGAAGGCCTCCACCAGCTGGTGGGGCAGCTTGCGGATAAAGCCCACCGTGTCGGAGATGACCACGTCCAGCGTGTCGCTGACGGTCAAAAGCCGGGTGGTGGTGTCCAGGGTGTCAAAGAGGCGGTTGTTGGCGGGAATCCCCGCGCCGGTGATGGTGTTCAGCAGCGTGGATTTCCCCGCGTTGGTGTAGCCCACGATGGCCACCACGGGGATCTCGTTCTTCTGCCGCCGCTGCCGCTGGGTGGCCCGCACCCGCCGCACCTCCTGCAATTCATCCTTCAGTTTGTCGATCTTCCGGTGGATATGCCGCCGGTCGGTCTCCAGCTGGGTCTCGCCGGGGCCCTTGGAGCCGATGGGCCCCTTGCCGCTGGTGCCGGCCTGGCGCTCCAGGTGGGTCCACATGCCCACCAGGCGCGGCAGCAGGTACTGGTACTGGGCCAGCTCCACCTGCAAGCAGCCCTCTTTCGTCTTGGCCCGCTGGGCGAAGATGTCCAGAATAAGGCCGCTCCTGTCGATGACCTGCACGCCCAGAAGCTCCGTCAGCACCCGGATCTGGCTGGGGGACAGGTCGTTGTCGAAGATCACCATGGTGGCCTTTTCCTGCTCCACCATGCCCTTGACCTCCTCCACCTTCCCCTCGCCGATGAAGCTGTGGGGGTCGGGCTTGTCCCTGCCCTGCAAGATCACGCCCACGCTCTCGCCCCCGGCGGTCTCCACCAGGGCGGCCAGCTCGGCCAGGGACTCCTCATCGGCGCTGTCGCTGCCCAGCACCGGCGAGCGCAGGCCCACCAGCACGGCGTAGTCCCGCACCGCGTCATGGGATTCAATCGTTTTGCGTTCCATAGTCACCTCATGCGTATCGTTTTCATCATTATAGTATATCCCGCCCCCGTTGGCAATAAAAAAGACCTGTACCCTCGTCGAGTACAGGTCTTTCTGTGTGTCCCTTAGCCCTCCAGGCCAAAGCGCTTGTTGAACTTGGCAACACGTCCGCCGGTATCCACCAGCTTCTGCTTGCCGGTGAAGAAGGGGTGACACTTAGAGCAGACTTCCACGCGAATATCCTTCTTCGTAGAACCTGTCTCAATCACATTACCGCAGGCGCATTTGATCGTAGTCTGCTGATAATTGGGATGGATTCCTTCCTTCATTGCTCTTGTTCACCCCTTTCTGGTTCACTCGTCGCTGCGGGCAAACCCACAAACGCAACTGTGATGATACCACATCATTCCCGGAATGGCAAGTGTTTTTTTACAAATTTATCGCGGAATTTGTGTGGAAAAAGTACAATACCTTCTCCGCCACCGGCAGATCCAGCACCCGGCCCAGGGCCAGGGCGTATGCTTCCAGCTGGGCGCGGTAGTGCTCTGCCCGCCCCGGCACGGTCTCCACCGTCACATGGTCGGTCTTGAAGTCCACGATCACCAGCTTGCCGTCCTCCACGAAGGCGCAGTCCACCACGCCCTGGAGCATGATCTCCTCCCCTGCCCCGTCGGCGCCCAAAATGGTGCCGTCCACCAGCAGGTTAAATCGCTGCTCCCGGTACACCCGCCTGCTGCGGCGGATGCGATCGCACAGGGGCGTGTCCAAAAACCGGGCCACGGCGCCGCAGTCCACCGCCTCTGCCTGCTGCTGCGTCAGCAGCCGCTTTGCCGCCATGGCAGCCACCTGCGCCGCCACCGTGTCCGCGCCCCGGTCAAAGTCCAGATACTGCATCACCAGATGCATGGCGGTGCCCTTTTCCGTGGCTGTGAGGGCGGTGGTCTCCTGCAAAAATCTGGGCCGGGGGAAATCGCCTCCATAGGCCCGGGGCGCTCCTTCTTCCCGTATCTCCTCGTCCCACTCCCTGCCCTTGAGCTGGGTGGCCGTCACCTTGGTGGGCAGCGCGGTGGCGGCGCCGTGGCCGTACTGCCACGTCAGCTTCGCCGTGTCCGCCGTGAGGGTCGGTGCAGCCCTCTCTCCCTCCCTCTCCGCGGCAGCCTTCACCTCCGGCGCATTGTGCCACAACGACACCTGCCAGCCGCAGCAGTCGCGAATCGGCAAATCCTCCACCCCGGCAAACTGCCGCAGCACTGACGCCTCCGGCGTCTGCAGCAGCGGCAGCAGGATCCACTGTCCCATGCTCTTGGCATCCGCCACCGCCTGGGGCGGCACCGGGTCGTCGGTGACGGCGCACAGTTCCTGCAGCATCTTTCCCGCGCCCCTCTGGCAGTGTACCATGATCAGCTTCTCCTGGGCCCTGGTCATAGCCACGTAGAGGATCCGCATCTCCTCGGCTTTGGCCTCCTTTTCCAGCGCGGCGGACACCGCCGTCCGGGTGATGGTATCGTATCGAATCCGCCGCTTCTCATCAACGCACACGGTGCCCAGTCCCAGCTGGGGGTGTACCAGCACCATTTTTTTCAAATCGTCGGTATTGAACGCCTTGTGCAGGTCGCAGAGGATGACGATGGGGAACTCCAATCCCTTGGACTTGTGGATGGACATGATGCGCACGCCGCCCCCACCGCCGCCGGACAGCTTGGGCAGCTTCTCCTGCTCCATCATCTCCCGGACGTAGGTGACAAAGTCAAACACTCCCCGCCGCCCGGAGGCCGTCGTCTCGCAGGCGAAGCGGTAAAAGGCGATGAGATTCTGCCGCCGCTGGGCCCCGCCGGGCATGGCGCCGAACACCGCCTGGGCGTGGAGCACGTCGTAAAGCCGCCAAATCAGCTGGTCAGCGGACAGCTCCCGACCGTCCCGGCGCAGCCCTTCCAGCAGTGCCAGAAAGGCGCGGCTGTCCGCCCCGCCGTCGGCGCAGAGGGCATCATAAAAATCTCCCTCCCGGTGTCCGGCGCGGATCTCCGCCAGCCGGTCCGGGGAAAAGCCCCCCAGGGCCGACCGCATGGCCGCCAGCAGCGGCACGTCCTGGCGGGGGTTGTCGATGATCTGCAAAAAGCTGAACACCACGGCAATCTCCGGCGCGTCGAAAAGGGAGCTGCTCTCCTCACCGCTGCACAGGATGTTCCGCTTTGCCAGCGCGGCGGAAAAGGCGGCCATCCGGGACTTGGGTGAGCGCATGAGGATGACAATGTCCTCCTCCCGGCAGGGGCGGAAAGCGCCGTCGTCCTGCACCGGGTAGCCCCCATCCAGCAAGGCGCGGATGCGGTCTGCCACAAAGGCGGCCTCCTCCGCCGTCCTGTCCTGTTTTTCATCCGCACTGTCCGCCACATCCACCAGGTGATACTCCGTCTCTGCCCCGGTGCCGGGCAGGTAGTAGTCGGCGCCGAAATAGAGCCGTTCATCGCTGCCATAGTTCAGCTCCCCCGCCTGCCGTGAGAGGATGCGGGAAAACACGAAGTTCACCGCCTCCACCACCTCCCGGCGGGAGCGGAAATTCTTCGTCAGCAGCACCTTCCGCGCCTCCCCCTCCCTGGCAGATGCGGCGTTGGCAAAGGTGTCGCATTTCCGCAGGAAGATGGTGGGGTCGGCCATGCGGAAGCGGTAGATGCTCTGCTTCACGTCGCCTACCATGAAGACGTTTTTGCCCTCCCGTGACACGGCGGAGAAATTGTGATCCTGCACCT
>JAFPXK010000054.1 GCA_017412585.1 Oscillospiraceae bacterium | reverse complement strand
TATACCGGCGTCATCATCAACACCGGCGAGGATAACTACCTCACCACCGACGACGCCATCACCTCCGCCCATACCGTCCTGGCCTCCCAGTTCATCAACGAGGCCTTCGCCAAGAGCGCCGGCATGCGTGAGGAGCAGATGGGCCTTGGCCACGCCTTCGAGATGGACCCCTCCGTGGAGAACACCTTCCTCTACGAGCTGGCCCAGGCGCAGATGGCCCGTGAGATTTTCCCCAAGGCGCCTCTGAAGTATATGCCTCCCACCAAGTTCATGACCGGCAACATCTTCCGCGGCCACATCCAGGATGCCCTGTTCAACATGGTCACCATCCTCACCGGCCAGAAGCTGCACCTGCTGGGCATGATGACCGAGGCCATCCATACCCCCTTCATGTCCGACCGCGCCCTGTCCATCGAGAACGCCCAGTATATCTTCCGCACCATGAAGGACCTGGGCAGCGGGCTGACCTACAAGGAGAACGGCATCATCCGCAACCGCGCCAACGAGGTGCTGGTGAAGGCCACCGACCTCCTGAAGGAGATCGAGACCCTGGGCCTGTTCACCACCATCGAGAAGGGCATCTTCGCCGACGTGAAGCGCCCCAAGGACGGCGGCAAGGGCCTGGCCGGCGTGGTGGTGAAGGACGACAAGTACTTCAATCCCTTTGTGGAAGAGATGAAAGGTAAGGTGGCAGGAGAATGAGCAGCGGACTGTATAACACCCATAAAATCGACTTTGATACCACGCTGGATCTGACCCGCCTGAAGCCCTACGGCGACACCATGAACGACGGCAAGGTGCAGACCAGCTTCACCCTGCCCGTCAAGGACGACGCCCGGGGCGAGGAAGCCGCCCGCCAGATCGCCAAGAAGATGGGTTTGGAGGAGCCCAACGTGGCCTACCACGCCCCCCTGGATAAGGAGTTTACCTTCTACGTGGTCTACGGCAGCTGCGTCCACAGCGTCAACTATGAGGATATCCACGTCATCACCGTGGAGTCCGAGGTCATGAGCATGGAGGAGACCAACGACTACATCCGGGAGAACATCGGCCGCAAGGTAGTCATGGTGGGCGCCTCCACCGGCACCGACGCCCACACCGTGGGCATCGACGCCATCATGAACCGCAAGGGCTTCGCCGGCCACTACGGCGTGGAGCGCTATGAGATGGTGGAGGCCTACAACCTGGGCTCCCAGGTGCCCAACGAGGAGTTCATCAAGAAGGCCGTGGAGCTGCATGCCGACGCCCTGCTGGTGTCCCAGACCGTGACCCAGAAGGACGTCCATATCCAGAACCTGACCAACCTCATCGAGCTGCTGGAGGCCGAGGGCCTGCGGGATAAGTTCGTGGTGGTCTGCGGCGGCCCCCGCATCACCCATGAGCTGGCCAAGGAGCTGGGCTATGACGCCGGCTTCGGCGCCGGCACCTATGGCGACGACGTGGCCAGCTTCGTGGTCACCGAGATGGTCAAGCGCGGCATGAAATAAGCTTTTGCGCCGGGTGAACGACCGCGGACTTTCCTCCGCGGTCGTTTTCACGCCCGGCACCCCTCAGCGCCGAAAAATGCCCCCTTTTCGGTGCGAAAAACCCGCATTTTTTGTGAAAAAGTGCCCGTTGTCGGGGTTGCTTTTTCCGACGGGGCGTGATATGATATGCCTGTTAAAAAAATAGCGAACACTATTTTTGGGAAACAGTAACAACAAGGAGGACTACAAATGGCAAAGAAACCTGTTCTCACTGCCGCTGAGGCAGCGAAGATGATCCCGGAAGGCGCCACCATTCTGTGCGGCGGCTTCCTGGCTTGCGGTCAGGCCCGCGCAATCGTCAAAGAGCTGGTGAAGCTGGGTACCAAGAATCTGACTCTGGTGGCCAACGATATGGCCCGTCAGACCGGCCCCATGGGCGAGGAGTACTTCGGCATCGCCGAGCTGATTCATAACCATCAGGTCAAGCGCATCATCGCCACCCACGTGGGCATGACCCCCGAGGTAGGTCAGCAGAACGCCGAGGGCACGCTGGAGGTCAACCTGATCCCCCAGGGCTCCCTGGCCGAGTGCGTCCGCGCCGGCGGCGCCGGCCTGGGCGGCGTGCTGACCCCCGTGGGCGTGGATACGCTCATTGAGCAGAGCCCCCTGTGCCTGGGCAAGCAGACCATCGACGGCAAGGAGTACCTGCTGATGAAGCCCATCCGCGGCGACTTCGCCCTGCTGGGCACCTATAAGTGCGATGAGTACGGCAACTGCTGGTACAAGGGCACCATGCGCAACTTCAACACGGTCATGGCCACCGCTGCCGACACCGTGATCGCTGAGTGCGAGTACATTGTTCCCGTCGGCGAGATCGAGCCCGAGAACATTCACACCTACGGCATGTGCGTTGACTACATCGTGGAAGGAGAAAGAAAGTAATGGAAAAGTCTGAGATCAAGGCCTTTATTGCCAAGCGCTGCGCCAAAGAGCTGAAGGACGGCGATGTTGTCAACCTGGGTATCGGCCTGCCCACCATGATCCCCGCTTATCTGCCCGAGGGCGTTGAGCTGATCATCCACGCCGAGCTGGGCATCGTGTCCGCCGGCGCCACCCCCAAAGAGGGCGATGCCAACTTCGACCCCTACCACGTCATCGACGCCGGCGGCGGCGTTGCTTCCGTGGCCTACGGCGGCGGCTTCATTGACTCCGCCACCAACTTCGGCCTGATTCGCGGCGGTCACGTGGACGCCTGCTTCCTGGGCGCCCTGGAGGTGGACGCCCAGGGCAACCTGGCCAACTGGATCATCCCCGGCAAGCGTATGCCCGGCATGGGCGGCGCCATGGACCTGTGCGTGGGCGCCCGCAACTGCATCGTGTGCATGGAGCACACCGCCAAGGGCAACCCCAAGATCTTCGAGAAGTGCCGCCTGCCCCTGACCGCCTCTCACTGCGTCAACAAGATCATCACCGAGATGTGCGTGCTGGAAGTCACCGATAAGGGCCTGCTCATGACCGAGATCAACCCCGAGTTCACCGTGGACTATGTGAAGGCCGCCACCGCTGCCCCCATCACCGTCGCCGAGAACCTGAAGTCCATGCTGGACTGATTTCCCAAAAACCATAAAAATGACGCCCGCCTTTCGGCGGGCGTCATTTTTATCCCATAATCCATTATTTTCGTCTCGCCTGCCGCAGGGCGGCGTATACGATGGCCGCCGCCACCATGGCCAGGTTATAGAGCGTGTAGGGCAGATATTCCGCCGTGGACACCCCCAGCACCCCGGCCATGTAGATGCCGCAGGTGTTCCAGGGCACCAGCGCCGAGGTCAGCGCCCCGCCTACGCCGATGGCCAGCGACAGGTCCCGCCGTTCCATGCCCGCCCGGTCAAAGGCGGCGGCGTACATCCGCCCCGGCAGGGCGATGCCGATATACTGGTCCGGCAGCACCACGTTCACCGCGGCGCAGGTGGCCACCGTGCAGGCCATCAGCGGCACGAAGCCCCGGAGCCGGCGGACGATGGGGGAGAGCAGCACCTCCATCTGCCCCGTCTTTTCCATCACGCCGCCAAAGGCCATGGCCAGCACCACGATGGACACGGAGTACAGCATGGAGGCGAGGCCGCCGGCGGTCAACAGCTGGTCTGCCATGGCCACGCCGGTCTGCCCCACGTAGCCGCCGAAGGCGCAGCCCATCACCTCCGCCGCCGATGCGCCCTGCACCGCCACGGCGTACACGCCCCCCGCCACGCAGCCCAGGAAAATACTGGGAATGGCGGGGATCTTGCACAGGATGCACCCCACCAGCACCAGAAGGGGCAAAAAGGCGGGCAGCCCCAGCCGGAAGGCGGATTGCAGCGTGTCTGACATGACGGCCACGCTGTCCGCCGCCACGCCGCCGCCGTATCGCCAGCCCAGCACGCCGAAGGCCCCCAGGCACACCGCGAAGGTAGGCAGCGCCGCCTTGGCGATGTTGCGTATGCTGGCGAACACGTCGATTTCCGCCATGGCCGCCGCCAGCACCGTGGAGTCCGCCAGAGGGGAGAGCTTGTCGCCCACGTAGGCCCCGGAGATGACGGCCCCCGCCGCCATAGGCAGCGGTACGCCCATGGCCCGGGCCATGCCCATAAAGGCGATGCCTACCGTACCCGCCGTGCCCCAGGAGCCCAACGCCATGGAGATAATGGCGCACACCAGCATGGCGCTGGCCAGGAACAGCCGGGGGGAGATGAGCCGCAGCCCGTACACCACCATGGCCGGCACCGTCCCCGCCGCCATCCACAGGCCCATCAGCACGCCGATGAGCAGCAAAATCAGCACCGCCTCCAGCGACCGGGCGATGCTCTCCACCATCCCCCGGCAGATGTCCTCCCATTTCCAGCCGTACAGCAGCCCAATGGCCGTCGCCACGCCGCAGCCCAGCAGCAGCGGGATCTGGGGCTGGCTGTGCCACACCACCAGACAGAGAAACATAATGCCCGCCGTGAGGATGAGCCCCAGCAGGGCCGCCCAAAAGGGAATCTTTTTCGCCATTTTTCAATAACGCTTCCTTTTCCTTTCTAATATATCCATCATAGTCCAAAAATCCCTTGCTGTCAAACGACCCCGGGATTATAATGTAGAAGGTGACACCGCACAATTCACCATCGGCATCTTCCGGAAGCTCTGCGCCCTGATTTCGTCCGTTTTTCTTACAATACACAAAGTATTGCTGCGAAAAACGGCCATCATCAGGACGCGGACTTTCTCGGAATCTGCTCTCGTTGCATTATGCGGTGTCGCCTTAAAAAGAAAGGATGTGACGCCCATGGAAGCCTATGTAATGGATGCCTTTTCCCGCCGCGTGTTCGGCGGCAACCAGGCCGGCGTGGTGCTGCCGGACCGCCCTCTGGACGACGCCCTCTGCACCCAAATCGCCGGGGAGTTCAAGCACTCGGAGACCGCCTTTGTCACGATGGGGGAGGGGGGCGTCACGCTGCGGTACTTCACCCCCGCCGGGGAGGTGGAGCTGTGCGGCCACGCCACCGTGGCCTCCTTCGCCCTGCTGCGCAAGCTGGGTAAAATCGGCGACGGCGACCATGTGGCCCACACGAAGGCCGGGGATCTGTCCATCACCGTCACCGGCGACACGGTGTGGATGGACATGGCCCCGCCCAAACTACTGCGCACCCTGACGGCGGAGGAGCTGCCGGAGCTGTACGGCGCCTACGGCCTCACCCCGGCGGACTGCCCCCAGGGCTTCGCCCCCCAGATCGTGTCCACCGGCCTTGCCGATATCATGATGCCCGTCCGGGACCATGATACCCTGCTGCGGGCCGTGCAGAACGATGCCGCCGTCACCGCCCTCAGCCGCCGGTACGACTGCGTAGGCGTCCACATGTTCTGCCTGGGGGACGGCGTCACCTATTGCAGCAACTTCGCCCCCCTCTACGACATCCCCGAGGAGTGCGCCACCGGCACCTCCAACGGCGCCCTGACCTATTACCTCTACCTCCGGGGCCTGGTGCAGCCGGGGCAGGAGAACGTGTTCTGCCAGGGCGAGCACATGGGCCGTCCCTCGGAGATCCGCAGCCGCCTCACCATTGGGGAGGACGGCAGCCCAGCCGTCCGCATCGGCGGCAGCGCCGTCATGAGCCTGTCCTGCGATTTGAAAATCTGAAATTCAGCGCAAAAAAGAGGTGCCGCCACCGGCACCTCTTTTCCATAAAACTCATTCTTTATTCGCCAGCATCACGCCCACCGTAATCAGCACCGCCCCCAAAATGGACATGAGGGAGATGGGCTCGCCCAGCAGCAGCCACCCCACGAACACCGTCACGAAGGGGGAGGCGTAGAGGTAGTTGCTGGTCACCACCACCCCCAGCCTTTTAATGGCGATGTTCCAGACGGCGAAACACACCGCGTTGCCGAACACCGCCAAAAACAGCCAGGAGATCCACGCTCTGGGATCGGCCAGCACCGGCTGCAGATTGGGCATCCCGTCGGTGAGCAGCATCAGCGGCACGGCGGTGATAAAGGCCCAGAAAAACACCCGCCGCGTCACGATGAAGTTGTCGTATTGCTCCGTGTATTTCTTGATGAGGATGGAGTATACCGCCCAGGCCAGGGCCGCCCCCAGGGCCAGCAGGTCGCCTGCGGGGCTCAGGTGGAAGGCCAGCGTGCCGTTGAGCACCACCAGCACCACGCCCACCACGGACACCGCCGTTCCCGCGTACACCCACTTTCCCAGCCGTTCCCCCTGCCGTGAGAAGAGCTGGGCCAGTATCACCGTCGGCACCGGCGACATGGCCACGATGATGCCCACGTTGGCGGCGTAGGAGTAGGTCAGCGCCTTATTCTGCAGGAAAAAATAGAGGCTGCCGCCCATAATGCCGATGACCACGAACAGCAGCTCGTCCTTAATGGGCAGACGCAGGAATTTAGGCCGCATGGCCAGCAGCGCAAGATAGGCGAGCCCCATCCGCAGCGGGATGATCTGAATGGCGGTGAGCCCCGCCCCCAGCAGGTTCTTCGTCAGCACGAAGCAGCTTCCCCACACCAGCACGGTGAAGATGGCGTACACGTGTCCCATCAGCTTTTCACGGTTCATAGTCTCCCACGCTCCTCGGCTCTCGTTTCTCTGACACATTATTATATACCGTTCTTCGTCCAAAAGCTACAAATAATTTCCCGCCATATCCGGTTTAACGGTTGCCCGTCTGGATAAATTGTGGTATGATGGTGAAACCGAATGGCTACTACTATCATTTCAGGAGGTTTTTCAATATGGCAAAGGCTGCATTGGTTATCATGGCTGCCGGTATGGGCTCCCGCTACGGCGGCAACAAGCAGGTGGACGGCGTTGGCCCCAACGGCGAGTTTTTGATGCAGTACGGCGTGTTCGACGCCGTGCGGGCCGGCTTTGATAAGATCGTGTTCATCATCAAGCCGGAGATTCTGGACCTGATCCGCTCCATGTGCGGCAACATGGTGGAGAAGCTCACCACCCCCGACGGCCGCAAGGTGGAGGTGGCCTACGCCTACCAGACCTATGACAGCATCCCCAAGTTCTACCACATCCCCGAAGAGCGCACCAAGCCCTTCGGCACCTGCCACGCCATTCTGTGCGCCAGGGAAGTGGTCAACGAGCCCTTCTGCGTCATCAATGCCGACGACTATTACGGCGTGGACGCCTACCGCACCATCTATGAGGAACTGATGCGCCTGCCCAAGGACGGCAACGCCACCATGGTGGGCTACCTGCTGAAGAACACCGTCACCGAGCACGGCACCGTCTCCCGGGGCGTCTGCCAGACCCGGGATGGCCACCTGACCTTCATCAAGGAGACGCTGAAGATTCAGCTCTTCCCCGACGGCTCCATCGCCGATATCGACAGCGGCGAGCGGGTGGACCTGCCCGGCGACACCGTGGTGTCCATGAACTTCTGGGGCTTCATGCCCTCCATCTTCCCTGTGATGGAGCAGTATTTTGAGGACTTCCTGCGCAGTGCCGGCGACAACATCAAGGCCGAGTGCCTGCTGCCCAACATGGTGGGCGACCTGATCCACCAGGGCAAGCTGCAGGTCTCCGTCCTCAGCAGCAAGGACCGCTGGTTCGGCATGACCTACCACGAGGACCGCGCCATGGTGGCCGACGAGCTCAGGCGCCTCCAGTCCATCGGCGTCTATCCCGCCAAGCTCACCGACTGACAATAAAAAGAATAAACATAGTGTAGGGGCGGACGACTCTGTCCGCCCCTCAAGCTGTCCGCCCCTGTTTTCTCAAAAAAACCGCAAAAAACAGTTGACAACGCCTTTCCCATAGTGTAATATATCCCAGGAAAACAAAGAAGGTCGGTGCATCCGCCTCACCTCACGCCACTGGCAAAGAGGTCAACAGCGTATCATTCTCGCCCGTATCATGGGCGGTTGTTGTTCGCGGATGCTGCCAGCATCCGCGTTTTTGATTTTGAATGGAGGTGCGTTAGGTATTAGCAAGGTAGTGCATCAACTCAACGAGGATATCCGGGATAAGGAAGTCCGCCTCATCGGTGAAGACGGTGAGCAATTGGGCATTCTCTCGTCAGAGCAGGCGCTGGAGATCGCCGAGGAGCGCGGTCTTGACCTGGTGAAGATTTCTCCCCAGGCCGTTCCCCCTGTCTGCAAGCTCATGAACTACGGCAAGTTCCGCTTTGAGCAGTCCAAGCGTGAGAAGGAAGCGAAGAAGAATCAGCATACGGTGGAGATCAAGGAGATCCG
The DNA here is from genome assembly GCA_017412585.1 of Oscillospiraceae bacterium. Taxonomy (GTDB): domain Bacteria; phylum Bacillota; class Clostridia; order Oscillospirales; family Oscillospiraceae; genus Vescimonas. The sequence continues at coordinate 2,472 of JAFPXK010000054.1, read as the reverse complement.
TATGTCCCCCGGTATCGACGTTGGCGACTTCAACACCAAGCTGAAAAACGCCCAGAAGTTCCTGTCCGAGGGCAACCGCGTGAAGGTCAGCGTCCGTTTCCGCGGCCGCGAAATGGCCCACACCGAGATCGGCAAGGATCTGCTGGATCAGTTTGCCGCAAGCTGCACCGAGATGGCCAATTTGGAGAAGAACGCCAAGCTGGAAGGACGGAATATGTCCATCTTCCTGGCCCCCAAGGCGGCAAAGTAATCAATGTCCCGACCGCCCCACCCGGCGCGAGGATGAATTTGGAAGGAGTAACATTATGCCTAAACTGAAGACCCATAGCGGCGCAAAGAAGCGCTTCAATCTGACGAAGTCCGGCAAGGTCAAGAGAGCTCATGCGTTCAAGAGCCACATCCTGACCAAGAAGGATACCAAGCGTGGCCGTCGTCTGCGCAGCACCACCTACGCTGACAACACCAACGAGGCTGCGATCCGCAAGATGATCCCCTACAAATAAGACACGGACTACGTTAGAAATAGGAGGCAATTAAAATATGGCACGTATCAAGGGCGCGATGATGACGCGCAAAAGAAGAAATAAAGTTCTGAAGCTGGCCAAGGGCTACTGGGGCGCCAAGTCCAAGCACTTCAAGATGGCCAACGAGCAGGTCATGAAGTCTCTGACCTACGCCTATGTGGGCCGCCGTCTGAAGAAGAGAGACTTCCGCAAGCTGTGGATCACCCGCATCTCCGCCGCCTGCAAGATCAACGGCATGAACTACTCCACCTTTATGCATGGCCTGAAGGTGGCCGGCATCGAGATCAACCGCAAGATGCTCTCCGAGATGGCCATCAACGACGCCGTGGCCTTTGCCGCCCTGTGCGACATCGCCAAGAAGGCGTAACCTATCCATGCCACCGCCCAGCGTCGGCGGCAATATTGCCGACAATGGGCAACCGGATATCGAAATGCAAAAGCGCCGCACATCTGTGCGGCGCTTTCAACTTAGCGGCTAAAATCATGATTGACGTGCTGACAGACGGGCAGATGAGAGAAATCTGACAGTTAAAGTAAACATAATATAGAATTCAGAGGAGTTTGAAAAAATGACAACTGACAGCCTGGTAAATCTGGTGTTGCTGTTTTTCGCCTATGCTTTCCTCGGCTGGTGCATCGAGGTCACACTGAAGTATTTTCAGTTTCACCGTTTCATCAACCGCGGCTTTCTGACCGGCCCGTGGCTCCCCATCTACGGCTCCGGCGCGTCGCTGATTACCGTCGTAATCAAGGGGCTTGCTCCGCTGGAGTTTTCCGCCGGTACGACCTTCATCGTGTCGTTCTTTCTATGCGGCTTCCTGGAATATATGACAAGCTATGTCCTGGAGAAGCGCTTCCATGCTCGCTGGTGGGATTACAGCCAGAAACCCATGAACCTGCATGGCAGGGTCTGGATCGGGAATCTGGTTCTTTTCGGGCTGGGCGGCGTAGTGATTGTAGATCTGATCAATCCGCTGTTGCTTCGTCTTTCCGCTCACATGAGCTTTCCTCTGCGGGAGATTATGGCGCTTTCTCTGTCGGCGGTCTTTGTGGCAGACTATGTGACATCCCACTTTGTGCTGAAGCTTGTCAAGACAAGCGTTGAGCGCAGTGAAGCGGACGACACCGAGGCTATCAGCAAAGAGGTGCGGCTGCTACTCAGCAACCGCTCCATCTTCCACCGCCGCTTTGCGGAAGCGTATCCCGAGGTCGTTTATAAGACGGAACGCATTGCCAAACGCATGGAGGAAATACAGGTTGAGATGGAAAGACTGCGGCAGGAAGCAGAAGCGCGTGTCATTCAGATGCGGCATGAGGTCGCTGAGAACCTGGAGCCCACAAGAAGCGTAAAAAACGAGATTATCGAAAAACAGGACGCCTTGATCGGTCTGCTCTATCGGGAAGAAGACGCCAGCCCGGAAATGCAGAAATTGAAGGGCGAAATCGAGTCGAAAAAGGCTGTGTTGCACAAGCGGCGTGGGCTGTTTCCTAAGCTGTAACAAGGGCCAATTTGTGTATCCAATTATCCAGCGAAAAACCGCAGCGAATCATATATAAGAAAGTTCACAAATTCTTCACAGAAGAATTAGCACTCTATATTGACGAGTGCTAAAATTAGTGGTATAACATACTCGCAAGAGGGAAAGTGATCCGGAACTCAGGTTCCGGGTTTCCTCATCTCCCCTTGCGGCATATACCACAGCAACAGCCCTGAACAGCATCCAGGACCGAAAATAAAAGGAGGTTTGACTTATGTTGTACATGCCTGGTATTTTTGGTGAGGATCTGATGGATCGTTGGTTCGACGACATGGATCGTGAGTTTGCCCGGATGGAAAAGCCGCTTTACGGTCACAATGCCAAGAACCTGATGAAGACGGATGTGCGGGAGCACGATGACAGCTATGAAGTCGATATTGAGCTTCCTGGCTTCCACAAGGATGAAGTTC
>JAFPXK010000053.1 GCA_017412585.1 Oscillospiraceae bacterium | reverse complement strand
TGCTGCTGGAGATTTTCTTTGCCTCGCTGCTGATTACCGCCCTGGGCATCGGCGCGTCGTTCTATTTCCGCTTCATCATGGACGACGTGGTGACGGGCAATCTGCGCGGGTCGCTGACGGTGGTTTCCCTCGGCGTGATCGCCCTGTATATCTTCAAGGGGCTTTTGGAGTATTTCCGCAACCATTTGATGCTCTACCTCAGCCAGAAGCTGGACATTCCCCTGATCCTGGGCTATTACCAGCACACCCTGAGCCTGCCCATGAGCTTCTTCGGCACCCGGCGGGTGGGCGAGATCGTGTCCCGCTACGCCGACGCGGGGCAGATTCGCAGCGCCATTTCCGGCGCGGCGCTGACCATCATGGTGGATACGCTGATGGCGGCGGTGGGAGGCGTGGTGCTGTACACCCAGAGCAGCAGGCTCTTTTTCATCGCCGTGCTGCTGCTGGCGCTGTACGCCGTGGTGGTCTTCGCCTACAACAGGCCCATCCGCAAGGCCAACGAGAAGATTATGGAGAACAACGCCCAGACCACGTCGTACCTGGTGGAGTCCCTCAACGGCATCGAGACCATCAAGGCCTTCAACAGCGAGCGCCACGCCCAGTATGAGACGGAGAAGCTGTTCATCCGCTTCCTCAAAAGCGTGTTCCACAATGGGACGCTGTCCAACGGCCAGCAGTCGCTGACGGCCACCATCGCCGCCATCGGCACGGCGGTGATTTTGTGGGTGGGCACGGCGGCGGTGCTGGACGGCAAGATGACCATGGGTCAGCTCATCACGTTCAACGCCCTGCTGGGGTATTTCCTCACGCCCATTCAGAACCTCATCAACCTCCAACCCACCATGCAGACCGCCATCGTGGCGGCGGACAGGCTGTCGGAGATTCTGGTACTCTCCTCGGAGAAGGACGAGCATGAGCACGAGCGACTGAAGAATGTCTCTATGCGCCAGCCTATCCATATCTCCCACGTGGATTTCCGCTACGGCACACGGGATCTGACGCTGCGGGACATCAATATGGAGATACGCGCCGGGGAGCGGGTGGCGCTGGTGGGGGAGAGCGGCAGCGGCAAGACCACGCTGGTGAAGCTGCTGATGCACTTCTACGACTGGGAGAAGGGCGAAATCTGCTTCGGCAGCTACAATGTGAAGGATATCAACTTAGAGGCCCTTCGGGGCAAAATCGCCTATATCTCCCAGGATATTTTCCTGTTCAGCGGCACCATCCGGGAAAACCTGTGTCTCGGCAACGAGCACGCGCCGCTGGAGGAGATCATCGAGGCGTGCAAGCTCAGCCGCGCCAACGAGTTCATCGAGAAACTGCCCATGCGCTACGACACCATGCTGGAGGAAAACGGCGCCAACCTCTCCGGCGGACAAAAGCAACGCCTTGCTATCGCCCGCGCCCTGCTGAAAAAGCCGGACGTGCTGATTATGGACGAGGCCACCAGCAATCTGGACTCGGTGACGGAGAAGGCCATTGAGAAGACCATCAACGCCCTGCCCGACACCATCACCACCATCATCATCGCCCACCGGCTCAGCACCGTCATGCGCTGCGACACCATTTACGTCATGGAGGCCGGACGCATCGTGGAACAGGGCAGCCACCGGGAGCTAATGCACTGCGGCGGGCGCTATGCCAGGCTGTGGCAGGAGCAGATTCCCACAGAGAAGGAGGGCGATGAGCGGTGAGAGAAGAATTGCTGGATATGGAACAGCTCTCCGACAGCCGGGAGGTCATGGCACAGAAGTCGCCTATGGGCATCCGTGTTTTTCTGTTAATTGTGGCCGCCATGCTGGCCGCCGCGTTGACATGGGCCTATTTCGGGAAGCTGGACACGTATGTGGAAGCAATGGGCGAGATACGCACGGATAGCGCCGCCGCCACGGTAACATTGCCCAGCGGAGGAAAAATCAAGGAGATTCGCTGCTATGACGGGGACGTAGTGCAAAAGGGCGACATTCTCTATGTGCTGGATGACAGTTACTATCAGGAGCAGATGGATGCCATTACGGCCCAAATGGAGGACAAGCGCCGGGATATCGCGGACTACGAAACACTGAAAGCCGCCATCCGTCAGGATAAGAACCTGTTCAGCGAGGCGGAAAACCCGATTTTTTACTACCAGTATGAAGACTACCGCATTGAACTGCAAAGCACGATGCAGCAGATCGACGACGCCAATGAGCAGGTGTCCGGTGACGCCAGTGTATATCGCCAGAGCGCCAGCCAAGCGAAGGAGCATGCAAGCGGCTATGCCAAGCAGAAAGTGATGTATGAGGCTCTTTACCAGTCCATTCGGGACGGCAAAGTTTTTACCAGCGACGATGCGGTGGCAAATGGCATCTATCAAAGCTATCAAACCAGCCTTGCCAAGGCACAGGCGTCCTACGACCAGTGTGAGGCGGCCTATCAGGATTTGGCCCAGATGGCAATGGATAGTGAGAACCCGGGTACGGAGAACGAAACGAGCGGTATCGCTACCGCCACCGACGCCATCCCGGACGCCGCTCTGGATGCCAAGCTCCGACAGGCGAAATATGCCCGGGACGTGGCCCTGTCCGACCTGAACGCCGTAAAGAACAGCGCATTGTCCAGCGTGGCCTCCTCCATCGCGGAGCTGACGCAGCAGATTGCCTCCTCGGAGGCCAGCGCCGACAGCTATACAACGCGCAACAATGCGTTGCACTATAACGGCAGCGAGAGCATCAGCAGGGAAAAAATCAAGAATGCCTACTACATCAGCATCAGCAAGTCGGTTAAAAATCTGGAGGCCGAGATTACCGCTTTGGAGAACCAGAGCCTGGAGCTCAAAGAGGCATTGCGCAAGGTGGAGGTCACGGCCCAGCAGAGTGGGACGCTGGTGCAGCACCAACTGTATGCTGCCGGGGACACAGTAGGCGCCGGAACAACCATGGCGTCCATCATTCCTGCTGGCGGAAGCTACGAGGTAATGCTCTATATCCCGGAGGGGAGAATTGCAGAGGTACATATCGGCCAGACGGTAGAGTACACCTTCAGCGCCATCTCCGAAACGGAGTTTGGGAAGGCCCACGGCGCCATAACAGCCGTTGCCGCCGACTCACTCATGGATGAAACCAGCGGACAGAAGTATTATCGTGCGACGGCCACCATTGACGACATGATTTTGCACGGAAAAGACGGCGAAGACCGCACTCTGCAAGTAGGCATGGTCGCCCAGGCCCACGCCATCACCGGGCACCAGAGGGTCATCGTCTGGCTGCTGGACAAACTGAATTTTCAGTAAAATAATAGACAAGGCCTCCAGTTTTGCTGAAAGCCTTGTCTATTATTGCTGATAGCTACCGATTAACACAATCAAGTAGCTTCTCCTCTAAACGAAAAGCATGGCAAAAAGCTACTTGAAGGAATCTGCACTGCATTTCGCTAATCTTAGCCGACAAAAGACAGATTTACTCTACGGGGGGAGCTGAAATACCTGACCTTGCTTCCAAAATAGCGAGACGTGTCAATATATTTCTTCGATAGGTGCCGCGGTCAGGATTGCAGCGATAGGCACCAACATAGTCACGATAGCAGTTTCGAACACGCATCTCGTCTCCAAAGGAGTCTTTCTCATATAGCTGGGCGTCCTCAGACATTGCAATTAGATACATAAAGTAGCCGAGATTCGCGGAGGGCTGACTCTGGGGTGAGCTCAGCGCTTTCCTGCAGACATCAATCGTATCTTTATACTTCTTGCTATCAAAGTACATATCTGCCAGCTTCAGACAACAGGCGGTAGCGGTAAAACCTCCGTTATTAATTGCTGCTTTCAGAACACCTTCTGCCGCTTCACGTTCTATCCCCGCCGCCTTTGTATATTTATCGTCATTATTTGAACTTCCCATTAGCCGAAAGTAGCGCTCTCGCACCAAGCGAATCTTATGTTCCGCCAGGTAGCCGCGCTCAACCTCAGCATCTCCGGAAAGCGCGACCTGTTCGAGGCGGGCATATTTCAATGCCTTCTCAGTTAGTTCTAACAAACCCTTCGATGTTGGACGTTTTTCCCAGTCTGTTTTTTGCAGCAGATAGTCAATTGAAAAAGAGAATGCTCTCCAATTCCATAAAGCCGTAGGTATTTTTTCTAGGCTACTCAGATAGTTCTCACATTCTACAAACCTACCAGCGTTTGAACCATAGTATACGGCGTCCGCTAAAAGGTCAACGTTATTTGGAAAGTATGTGAGTCCTTTTTCGACAATCTCAAACCCGCTGACATAATCGTCATATGTACGGGTAAAGGTTACCGCGAGATTGTGATAGTCGTTTGCTTCTCCTCGAATTCGGTCTTCCTTTGTTACTTGATCAACAATAGACAGCAAAGAGTCGGTATCTGTGGCTTTTTCTGCGAGCATTCTTGCATGGCCTACAGACAACACACGGCATTTTTTAATATCCATTATTATCTCCTCTCCCTTATAAGTTTTTCCCTAGTAATACGTTTATGTTCAAAGGATCGGCAGAAGAATCGGGCAGGGGAACCTCTTTAGTGTGGGCTTCTGGGGGTATTTCACGTTTTTCGTCACGCTGCTTCGCTTCTTTTTTAATTACCGCCTGTGTTTCCAGCATGGACTCTTCACGGCCGTGGAAGGAGGGAGGCTGTTGGGTTGAAGAAGGAATGGCATAGTTCGGGCTCCATTTGCTCTGCCCGTGCAGCCAGTTACCAATCGTTAATCCCGCCCTTCCGTTTGCGTATAAGCACATGTAGTAATCCATCGTCAGCGAATACCTCTTGTTAGTTTCATCCCACTCAATTGTGCCGATAGAGAAACTTATCTGGTTATACCTGCCCTTGTCGTAGAACAGCCCACCTGCCACAACCTCCATACAGTTAGCGTCGTATATGCGGGAATAAAGCGTTGTGTTAATGAATGCATCGCTGAGTTGATGACGGTGACCACAAAGGTAAAGAGAAATATGATGGCGCTCAATGAACGACCTCAATTGTTCCCTGGCATCATTATTGAGGAAATCAATGGAGTGATGGCCGAACAAGATAGGCACCACTGGGCGTTGCACAATTTCAAGATTGCTTAGGTAGTTTTCCAACTCTTCCATGTTGCCCTTACTTGGGAGGCAAAGCTTTCCATAATCGTATATATTATCACCGTTGATGACCATACTATCGTGAAGTGCTTTCTCGAACGCTTTTTGGGCACGCTTATAGTCCCTGTTATGCCCATCAAGTAATTCTTGAGTGGTAGTAAGACACTCATTAATTCCGCGTCTGACGATAAATGCGGGATCCTGGTTTTTTTCTGTTTGTCCAGCCAACAATGCGGTATTGAGACCGATGAAAACTACGCTTGGCTTAAAGATGGATGTTGTAGGAGGAGAAAAACAGACAATCTGCCCTTCACCAAAGTTTTTCACATCATTCCGCTGGTCCACTCTCATTGTCTCATAGAATTTTTGGAAAGCTGACTGTACGATTACTTCTCTGGAGTGGTCGTTGGCTGACAGATATGCACTATCCGTGCTCGCCGCTGATTCTACATAAGATGAACGGCTCGTTGCGTGACGCGCATTATCAAAATATGATACATTTCTATCTAAGTCATGGTTTCCGGGACAAAAGCAAAGACGATTCCACGCCTCGGATTGTTCCCAATTGCCTGCTCTTCGACAAGCTTGGTAAATCCTTTCGATAAAATCAGCCACATTATTGCTCGCATTATTACTAAAATCACCCTTGTGAAAGAAGTCGCCGGTTGCGACAATGCAATCTACACCTCCGTGGTCTGTTAGTATTCCGGTTAATCCCTTTCTCTCATATTGGTCATGCGAGGATGCTACGCCGTCAATAATATAGCGTGCAAAATCTCTCGTATTTGTTGTACCTGTAATATGGAAATCCGAAATGTGCAGCCAGCGGAAAACAGGCTTATCACCGGGGATTTGAACCATATTATCACCTCCTTCGACAAAAGTAATCCCTGCAAGTAGAGCGCAGTATGTTTGCTCCTCGTATCAGACAATGGGGCTTTTAAGGATACAAATTATGCTGTTCATGCTTGTGGTTTGCCGCGTATCTCCCTGTACGATCACTGTTGCAAATAAAAGGACACCAATGCGCATAACCTCTGCAAACCATCAAATCACCTACAAGACTATTCTAACAAATAAGACTATCTTCCTGCGACTTTGCAACAAATATTGACAACGCTTTTTTTAAGAGAAATGCCGCCCGTCGATCCCTGCAGCATAAAGCAAAAAGCCCTATGATATACATAGTGAAGTACCACCGTGCCCCATTTTTTAAATGTCATATCTTCGATTAATTATTATACGTGGTCCAGCGGCCATTTTGTTGGAAACCAGCACAATTCTGTATTGATCAGTTATGTGGCTGAGTGAATGAACCACAGCAAATGGAGACACCTCCAGGCCATACAGAAACGAGATCATTTTTTGCAAACCCTTGACGCTTCCATAGTAACAATCCATCCGAGCGTCACGAAATAAGCGCGCTACAATATATTCAACCATCATGAAATGTCAGCTACCCCCTTTTGAATTATATCTGGTACGCTTTACACTTCAATGATAGCAAAAAGAATGATCATAATTTGTAGAAAAAACAGAGTTATTGATAGTTTTGTTTAAAAAGTGTCTCAGGCAGGCAATTTGTCTGTCATTCATACGGAAGCAGCCCTCCTTTCCCTCTACCTATTAACTATCCTTTTTCGCGGGGATGTCTCACATAGGGCGAATCATTTACTTGATTTTAGCAAAACGGCGGCGGCCCGGGCGATGGGCTGCCGCTGGTGCGCTTTTGTGGGGGGATTTGAGATGGGTTTTCATTCTAATTCAACATTTATTCAACATGGAGGGTGGGTGTGGGATGGAGAGGGTATACGGTGGAAAATTGGATGTGGAGGAAAAGTTGAAAAATAGCAACAAAAAATCCCGAAACCGGTTGGTTTCGGGATTTTTTGTTGGTGCGCGAGGCGGGACTTGAACCCGCACGTGCGTAATGCACACTAGAACCTGAATCTAGCGAGTCTGCCAATTCCACCACTCGCGCGTCGGAACGAAAATTATTATAACCGTTCGCTCACAAAAAGTCAAGCGTTTTTTTCGGTTATTTCATAATTTTCGAGAGAAAAGTGGTGCGAGCGATGGGACTTGAACCCACACGTCCATTCGAACACAAGCACCTCAAGCTTGCCTGTCTGCCGATTCCAGCACGCTCGCATATTCCGCTTTCCACATGTCTTTCGGACACCCGACTATTATACCAAACCCTTTTCGTTTGTCAAGGGCTACGGCGGGATTTTTTCGATTTGGCGTTTGTCTTTTACACCTGATCCAAAATCCGGCCGATGGGGCCGTCGATGGTGAGCTGGGCCCCCAGGTTGGCCCCGGCGCCGCCCTTATTGATGACCACCAGCTTATGGCCCCGGTAGTACCGCACCAGGCCCGCCGCCGGGTAGACCACCAGGGACGTGCCGCCGATGATGAGCATATCGGCGTTCTCGATATACCGGAGGGCCCGGGTCATCACGTCCTCGTCCAGGCCCTCCTCGTAGAGCACCACGTCGGGCTTGATGTCGCCGCCGCAGGTGCATTTGGGCACGCCCTGGCTCTCCGCCACCGCCTCCACGCCGTAGAACTTATGGCAGCGCTCGCAGTAGTTGCGCAGGACGCTGCCGTGAAGCTCCAGCACCTCACGGGAGCCGGCCTTCTGGTGGAGGCCGTCGATATTCTGGGTGATGACCGCTTTCAGCTTTCCCTCCCGCTCCCACTGGGCCAGCTTGCGGTGGGCGGCGTTGGGCTGGGCGTCCAGGGCCAGCATTTTGGCGCGGTAGAAGTCGAAAAATTCCTGCTTATGGCGGACGTAGAAGGTGTGGCTCAGCATGGTTTCCGGGGGGTAGGCGAATTTCTGGTGGTACAGGCCGTCCACACTGCGGAAATCCGGGATGCCGCTCTCGGTGGACACGCCGGCGCCGCCGAAAAAGACGATGTTGTCGCTGCTCGCCACCATTTGGCGCAGGGCTTCGATCTGCTGCTGCATCTTTCGTTCCTCCTTTATTTACACATAGGACGTTTCCACGGTGACTACGGCGTGGTAGGGGCCGCCGGGCAGGGTCTTGACGGCCTCCCGGATGCGGCGGGCTACCTCGCCGTGGGGCAGGGCTTCATCATAGGGCACCACGGCGTCGAAAATCAGGTTGGTATGGCTGGGGCCGGGCACCATGCGGAAGTCGTGGATGGTGATGCGGTTGTCCACCGCCTGGGCGGCCTGGGCCACTTGGGCACGGAGGGCGTGGGTGGCGTCGTCGTCCACCACGGGGTCCATGTGGATGGTGGCCACGCAGCCCAGCTTTTCCGCCAGCTCCCGCTCGGCAAGGTCGATGTCGTCATGGAGGGCCAGGATATCGCCGGAGGCGGGCACCTCGGCGTGGAGGGTGATCATCACCCGGCCGGGGCCATAGTCGTGGACCACCAGATCATGGATGCCCCTGATGCTCTGATGGGACAGGACGATATCCCGGATGGCGGCCACGAACTCCGGCGCCGGGGCACGGCCCAGCAGGGGGCTGACGGTCTCCCGGGCGGCCTTGACGCCGGTGACGAAGATGGCGGCGGCCACGGCCAGGCCCACCCAGCCGTCCAGAGGCAGGGCGGTGAAGCGGCCCAGGACCATGGACAGCAGCACCACGGCGGTACCCAGGGCGTCGGAACGGCTGTCCGCCGCCGTGGCCAGCAGGGCGGCGGATTGGATGCGGCGGCCGATGGAGCGGTTATAGGCATACATATATAATTTAATGGCGATGGAGGCCACCAGCACTGCCGCCGTGACGGCGGTGAAGGTGACGGACTGGGGGCGGAGGATGCGCGCCACGGAGGACTTGGCCAGCTCCACCGCCATCAGCAGGATGAGGCCCGCCACCGCCAGGCCGGAGACGTATTCCAGCCGCCCGTGGCCGAAGGGGTGGTCGTGATCCGGCTTCTTCCCCGCCAGGCGGAAGCCCAGCAGGGCCACCAGGGACGAGCCGGCGTCGGACAGGTTATTCAGGGCGTCGGCGGCGATGGCCACCGAGCCGGACACCACGCCCACGATGCACTTGGCGGCGAAGAGCAACAGGTTCAGCGCGATGCCCACCGCGCCGCAGAGGGTGCCGTAAGAGCGGCGGACGGCGGGGTCGGCGGGGTCGTCGTAACGGGGGATGAAGGCTTTTGCCAGCAGGTGCAGCATGGCGGAAGGCTCCTTTTTATCAGGTATTATGATTTACCGTTTGCCGATGGTCAGGGTCATCTGGCAGCAGAGGCGGTCCAGGTCCTCGTCGGTGGCGGCGTCCAGGCGCAGGCGGGCCCCGCACCGGGTACAGGTCAGGTCCACGGCGCCGCGATGGATCTGCATGGTGTAATCGTGGCTGCCGCAGGTGCAGGAGATACCGTCCCGGGCGGCGATGTCCTTCAGCTCGGAGAGCACCTCGTACATAATCACGTTGTCGGTGAAGGCCTCCTGGTCGCCGGCCTTTTCCTTTTCCGCCCGGATGGCCAGCTCCTCTACGTGGCGGCGGACTTCATTTTCCTCCCCCACGTAGCAGCAGAGCTGCTTCGTCTTGGGGCAGGCCAGGCCCACGCCCCGGCCCTCCAGGACGGCGGCGGCGTCCACCTCCGCCTGGTGGGTATCGCCGCAGAGGCCGCAGGGCACCCACAGACGGAACCTGGCGCCGTCGGTCTGCACCTCCAGGCCGGGGTCGCCGCAGTCGCACTCGATGCGCACCGCGGAGGCGGACAGGGCGAATTTGGTGCGGCTGCCCATCACCGCTTTGCCGCATTTGGGGCAGATGTAGCCGAAGCTGCGCAATTCTTCCATAGGTCGTTCCTCACACATTACTATATATTTGAGGGTATTATACATCCTTTTTCCGCCGTTGTCCATTTGTGGGCAGCGGAATGGGGATATTTCCCGAAAAAATCGGCATACTGGCCTTGAGGTGATGAAAATGGCAACCATTACGCTGAAGCGCCCGGTGCGGGCGGCGGCCTGGGCGGCCATCGGCGGCAGCCAGGAGGCGAAGGGGCCCCTGGCGGCGGGGTTTGATATGCTGGAGGAGGATTCGTTTTTAGGATGCCAAACCTGGGAGCAGGCGGAGACGGAGCTGCAGCGGCGGAGTCTCCACCGGGCCCTGGAAAAGGGGGGCATGGCGGCGGCGGACCTGGACATGGTGATGAGCGGCGATTTGCTGAACCAGTGCATCGGGGCCACCTTTGCCCTGCGGGACGTGGACGCCCCCTTTTGCGGCGTGTACAGCGCCTGCGCCACCATGGGCGAGGGGCTGCTGCTGTCGGCGCTGCTGCTGGACGGCGGGCATCTGAACGTGGCGGCGGCCATGGCCTCCTCCCACTACTGCGCCGCCGAGCGGCAGTACCGGGCTCCCCTGCCCTACGGCAGCCAGCGAAGCCCCACGGCACAGTGGACCGCCACCGCCGCCGGGTGCTGCGTGCTGTCCCGGAACGGCGACGGGCCACGGGTGGCGGCGGTGTGCCCCGGCACCATCGTGGATCTGGGAGTAAAGGACATGACCAACATGGGGGCAGCTATGGCCCCTGCCGCCATCCACACCCTGACGGCCATTTTCAAGGACACCCACACCGGGCCGGAGGATTACGATATGATCCTCACCGGGGACCTGGGAAAGCTGGGCCACGACATCGTGGTGGAGCTGATGGGCCGGGACGGGTACGACCTGCGAACCAATTACCACGACTGCGGGCTGCTGCTCTTTGACCGGAAGGGCCAGGATATGCACGCCGGAGGCTCCGGGGCGGGGTGCTCGGCGGCGGTGCTGTGCGCGTGGGTACTGCCCAAGCTGCAGCGGCACGAGCTGCATCGGGTAATCTTTGCGCCTACCGGGGCGCTGCTGTCCCCCACGTCCAGCTTTCAGGGGGAGTCGATTCCGGGAATCTGCCATGGGGTGGTGCTGTGTGATGATTGATTATGTAAACTGCTTTTTGCTGGGCGGCGTGCTGTGCGCCATCGGGCAGATTTTGATTGACAAGACCAATCTGACCCCGGCCAGGATATTGACGGGGTACGTGGTGGCCGGGGTGTTTTTGCAGGCCGTGGGGGTGTATCAGCCCCTGGTGGACTGGGCGGGCTGCGGCGCCACCGTGCCCCTCACCGGGTTTGGGTATTCCCTGGCCAAGGGCGTGGAAAAGGCGGTGGCGGAAAAGGGCCTGCTGGGGGCGCTCACCGGGGGATTGACCGCCACGGCAGGCGGCATCGCCGCGGCGGTGGTGTTTGGGGTGGTGTTTGCGGTGGTGTTTAAGGCGAAGGAGAAGCGGTAGAAAAGGAAAAGCGATGGAGCTTTGCCTCCATCGCTTTTTTCCTAAACGCTAAATAAACCGATAACTCTCCGCTATAGTTATCTTCCAGAGGCGTCAAATACAACACGATTTGACGTCCAGAAGTCGGAGAGGTATTCTACTTCAACAACAGACGCATCATCAGGAATCTCAAATGTCACCGTTCCCTTTGCTTTTCTCCCGGAAGACAGTGTGGAATTGACGGCATCGTCTCTGATATACGCCTGTTCACACGACCTTCCATCGGCGTAGCAGTCAAATGAGAACGAACTGATATACTGGTCGGAATTGGAGGTGTTTTCGAACTCAAACTCACAAGTGACATAGTGGTGTCCATTCTGGGGGGTAATAAACATATTATCGGAGGAATCTTTGTAGCAGGCAAGATAATTGATAATCAAGCTGCTCGATGTCGCTGATTGGCCTACGCTCAAAGCACCATCAGAACTAACTGCATTTTTTTCAGCAACAAAACCAGAATCCTTTTCCCCCTCGTAAACGAAGGTCACTTTTTCGCTGGACAGCCAGTTGGTTTCATATTCAATCTCAACTTCTTCAGCATTGACTGGAATTTCAAAATACACGCTTCCAGTTGTACTTCTTCCTGCTGACAGCGTTGCAGATAAATCGTTTTCGCCTCCGTAATACGGATCGCAGGCATAGCCGTCTGCGTAACATGAAAAATCAAAGGTGCTGATATGTGCATCCGACTTCGCCGCAACATTTTCTACATAGAATGTAAGGTAAATGTACTGATTGCCATCCTTGGGCTGCAAAAACTGATTACTCTCCTTATGCTCGCCAGAGGCCACGTATGTCATCTTCATATTGTTGGAAGTCAAGGTATCTCCCACGTAGAATACAGTCTCCCGTGTATTCTCAGCAGGTGTTGTGTCATCTACGACCTGCGTGTCTGTTTCGCCGACCGTCGTTGCGCCTTGGCTGCCTTCGCCACATCCAAACAGGCAGAAAACGAGAGAGAGTGCCAGCAAAAAGCAAAGTATTCGTTTCATAATTCAATTCCTCCATATCCGTATGGTACGCATCACATGATTTTGGCGCGCTAAGTATGGAAGAATAATAGCATATCCTTTCCATTTTGTCTACTATCATAGACAATAAAATGTCTCTTTCCGCATACAATAGCCTCGAAAGAGGTGATGCGTGTGTCATTCGATAATGGGGCCGTGGGGGCGGCGATTCGCAGGCTGCGGAAGGAACGAGGCTTGTCCCAGGAGGTATTGAGCGGTCTGGCGGGAATTGCGCGCACGCATTTGACCATGATCGAAAGCGGAACGAAGCAGGCCAATTTTGAGACCTTATGGCGGATAGCCGGGGCGCTGAATATGCGAGCCAGTGAACTGGTGGCCCAGATTGAGGCGCAAGTTGAGATGGATATGAAAAAATGAGGAGGGGCAGCCCTCCTCATTTTGGGGTTTATGGGATTTTTACGTGGGCTGTTATCGCCCCCTCATCCGTCACGGCCGTTGGCCGTGACACCTTCCCCCCTTGGGGGAAGGCTGGGCGGACAGGGGCGTCCGCCCCTACGAACGCGTTGCAGCCGTTTGCCGTTCGGCCGGCGGCTTTGGGGTCGCGGCGGGGTTGGCGGGACACGTAGGTCCCGCCCTACGGAGGGTTGATACCTTTTGCCATTCAGCCCAAGGTTTTGGATTGCGGCAAGGGGTACGGCGGGCCGAGGTCGTCCCGCCCTACGGAGGGTGCGTTTTTCGGGGCGTGGGTGGTTGTCGCCCCCTCATCCGTCGGCTGCGCCGACACCTTCTCCCCAAGGAGAAGGCGGGCGGACAGAGGCGTCCGCCCCTACGGGAGGATTGGCGCCGTTTGCCATGCAACCAACATTGGTGGTGATTGTTACCGGGGCACGGCGGGCCGAGTCGTCCCGCCCTACGGAGGGTGCGTTTTTCGGGGCGTGGGTGGTTGTCGCCCCCTCATCCGTCACGGCCGTCGGTCGTGACACCTTCCCCCCTGGAGGGAAGGCTGGGCGGAGCAGAGCCCCGCCCCTACGGGGGGATTGGCACCGTTGCCGTTTATTGCGGCGGGATGGGTGAGGCGACGTGGGGCGGACAGAGTCGTCCGCCCCTACGAAGGCATTGCAGCCGTTTGCCGTTCGGCCGGCGGCTTTGGGGTCGCGGCGGGGTTGGCGGGACACGCAGGTCCCGCCCTACGGAGAGCGGTGACTTTTGCCATGCAACCGGGAGTGGTCATAATGGTTGCCGGGGTGAGGGCGATTCGTGAATCGCCCCTACGGTTTTCCCTCCCGGTTGCCTCTTTCTCCGTAGGGGCGCTTCATGAAGCGCCCGTTGCACGGTGGCAAATTTGAGGAGAGGCAGGCTGCGTTTTTCGGGGCGTGGGTGGTTGTCGCCCCCTCATCCGTCACGGCCGTTGGCCGTGACACCTTCCCCCCCTGGGGGAAGGCTGGGCGGAGCAGAGCCCCGCCCCTACGGAGGGAACGGCTCCGTTGCCGTTAATTGCGGCGGGATGGGTGAGGCGAAGTGGGGCGGACAGAGTCGTCCGCCCCTACGAAAGCGTTGCAGCCGTTGGCCGTGACACCTTCCCCCCGTGGGGGAAGGCTGGGCGGGGTGGGCGCCCCGTTGGTTTTGCTTATGCGTGGTGCTGCTTTTTCTGGAGGCTCAATCTGTCGGCGATCATGGCGATGAATTCGCTGTTGGTGGGTTTGCCTTTGGCGGAGTTCACCGTGTAGCCGAAGTATTTTTGCAGCGTTTCCAGGTCGCCCCGATCCCAGGCCACTTCGATGGCGTGGCGGATGGCCCGCTCTACCCGGGAGGGTGTGGTGGCAAAGCGCTTGGCCACCTCGGGGTACAGCACCTTGGTGACGGCGTTGATGACCTCCATGTCGCCTACGGCGATGATGATGGCCTCCCGGAGGTACTGGTAGCCCTTGATATGGGCGGGGACGCCGATCTCATGGATGATGGCGGTGACGCTTTTCTCCAGGGCCACGGAGTGGTCCTCCGCCGTGTCGCCCTCGCTGAGGGCCAGGCGCATCTGCTCCAAAAGGGACTGGTGGTGCACCGGCTTTGCCATGAAATAGAAGGCGCCCCGCTGCACCGCCTCCGCCATGGTGCGCTCGCTGCAGAAGGCGGACACCATGATGACCCGGGGCCGCCGCTGCCGCTCCTGCAGGGCCTTCAGCAGGCCCAGGCCGTCCAGATTGGGCAGGGCCACCTCCGACAGCACCAGGTCGGGCCGCAACTCGTCGCACAGCTTTAATGCCTCCAGGCCGTCGCCGGTGGCGCCCACCACGGTGAATTCGCCGGTGCTCTCCACCAGCTCGCGCAGCAGGAGCCGGGACTCCTCCCCGCTGTCGGCCAGGAGTACGGTTCGTACATTCTCCATAGAAAGATTCCATCCTTTATCAAAGATTTGCCGCGGCGCCGCTTACATCACGACAAAACTACATTTATCGCTTGGCTGGGTTACAAATTAGCAGAAAGAGACATCGTTTTCAAGGTGAATGTGTCGATTTTTTCGGATAATCGTTCGACTGATTTCGACAGGTCGCATATTTTGTGTTTCCGCGCCTTTTTGTGCCACAAAATGGGGGAAATCGACTTTTTCTTGCCTTGCCCCCCGCTTTGTGCTATGCTGTAAACGAAATGTATGAGGAGAGGGGCGAGGGCCTTGCCGGAGCTGAAGGAGAAGCGGCTGTTTCTGCTGGATATGGATGGCACCATCTATCTGGATGAGCGGCTGTTTCCCTGCGTCAGGGAGTTTTTGCAATACGTGAAGGGCTGCGGCGGGCGCTATCTCTTTTTGACCAACAACTCCTCCCGGGGCGTGGAGGGCTACATCGAAAAGCTGGGACGGATGGGCATTGCCGCCGCACCCGAGGACTTTCTCACGTCGGTGGACGCCACCATTCGGTGCTTACAGACGGAGTACCCGGGGAAAAAGTGCTACGTGGCGGGGACGGCGTCCTTCAAGCAGCAGCTTGCCGCGGCGGGCATCCCCATTACAGACAAATTGGAGGACGGCATCGACATTCTGCTGTCGGGCTTTGACCGGGAGCTGACGTTCCAGAAATTGGAGGACAGCTGCATCCTGCTGAACCGGGGGGCGGCGTGGATCGCCACCAACCCGGACTGGGTGTGTCCCACCTGGTACGGCAGCGTGCCGGACTGCGGCAGCGTGTGCCGGATGCTGACCACCGCCACCGGCCGGGAGCCCCGGTTTATCGGCAAGCCCAAGCCGGAGATGGTGCGCCTGGCCCTGGAAAAGACAGGCTTTGGGCCGGAGCAGGCCGTGGTCATCGGCGACAGGATCTACACCGACGTGGCCTGCGGCGTCAACGCCGGGGTGGACACCGTTTTCGTGCTGTCCGGCGAGGGCGTGATGGCGGACATTGCAAAGTTCGACGTGCATCCCACGTGGATTTATAAGGATATTGCGGCTGTATATCGTGATTTGGGAGGAGAGAACGTATGAAACTCAACTACAAACGCACCATATTGGTGGGCTTCGCCTTTTTCCTGATCTGCGCCTTCTGGCAGGCCTATGACAACACCATTCCCCTGATTCTCACCAACAAGTTCGGCATGAAGCAGGGCTGGTCCGGCGTGATCATGGCGCTGGACAACGTGCTGGCCCTGTTTATGCTGCCCCTGTTCGGCGCCATCTCCGACCGGTGCCGCAGCAAAATGGGGCGGCGGACGCCCTTCATTCTGGTGGGCACACTGGTGGCGGCGGTGGCCCTGGTGGCCCTCAGCTTCGTGGACAACGCCCAGCTGAAGAACATTGCCGCCGTGTCCGCCATTGACGACCCTGCGGCGCTGGTGGAGATCTACGACACCGTGGCGGACGAGACGCTGGTGACCCCCGGCGGCGAGAGGTTCACCCTGGCGGAGACCTATACCCGGGAGGACTTTGCCGCCATCCGCAGCCAGCTTCAGGGCGATGAAAAGGCCGTCACCAACCCGGACTACACCAACTACGTGGTACCCGCCCGGCAGCTCTACGCCCAGCGTGTGACGGCAAGCCACCCCGGGACGCTGATCCTCTTCGTGGTGATGCTGCTCATCATTCTGGTGAGCATGTCCACCTTCCGCTCCCCCGCCGTGGCGCTGATGCCCGACGTGACCATGAAGCCCCTGCGCTCCAAGGCCAACGCCATCATTAACCTGATGGGCTCCGCCGGCGGCATTCTGGTGCTGGCGCTGGGCATGGTGTTCGCCACCTCGGCGGTGCGCAACAGTCTCATGAGCTACACCGGGTACTTCGGCGTGATCGCCGCCATTATGCTGGCGGCCCTGGCCATCTTCATGTTCACCGTGCGGGAGCCCAAGTGGGCAGAGGAGATGCACCAGGAGAGCGTGCAGTACGGCATCGAGGAGGAGGGCGAGGCCCAGAGCGCCGGGCGGAAGCTGGGGAAAGACGAGATGCGCTCCCTCATCTTCATCCTGTGCAGCATTGTGCTGTGGTTCTTCGGCTACAACGCCGTCACCTCCAAGTACAGCGTGTACGCCTCCAACATTCTCCACAAGGACTACAACCTGACCCTTATCATCGCCCAGGCGGCGGCCATCATCTCCTACCTGCCGGTGGGCATGATTGCCTCCAAGGTGGGCCGGAAGAAGACCATTCTGGCGGGCGTGGTGATGCTGACGGTGGCCTTCGGCGTGGCGGGCTTCATGAACGCCGACAGCCCCACCATGCTGATGAACGCCATGTTCGCCCTGGCGGGCATCGCCTGGGCCACCATCAACGTCAACTCCTTCCCCATGGTGGTGGAGATGTGCTCCGGCGGCGACGTGGGCAAGTACACCGGCTTCTACTACACCGCCTCCATGGCGGCACAGGTGGCCACGCCCATGGTGTCCGGCGTGCTGATGGACAAGCTGGGCATGCACATCCTGTTCCCCTACGCGGCCATCTTTGTGGCCATCGCGTTTGTGACCATGCTGTTCGTCCGCCACGGCGACAGCAAGCCCGTGGCCAAAAAGGGTCTGGAGGCCCTGGAGGACATGGACGCCGACTGAGAATAGACCATGAACACTGTTGTCAATACGATACTATTTATTGTGCTGCTGGCGGTGGTGCTCTTTGAGTTGTGGGCCATCTGCCTGCGGTGCCGCCGGGAGCATCCCTATTGGAAAACGCTGGGGCAGTACCGCTACGCCCACCGGGGCTGGCACTGTAGGCCCGCCATCCCGGAAAACTCCATGGCCGCCTTCCGCCTGGCGGTGGAAAACGGCTTCGGCGCGGAGCTGGACGTGCATCTGATGAAGGACGGCCATCTGGCGGTGATACACGATTCCAGCCTGCGGCGTACCGCCGGGGCGGACGTGACGGTGGAGGATCTGACGCTGGAGGAGCTGCGGCAGTACCGGCTGGAGGGCACCGACGAGGCCATTCCCCTGCTGGAGGAGGTGCTGGCCCTGTTTGAGGGGCGGACGCCGCTGGTGGTGGAGCTGAAGAGCTATCAGGGCAACCACGACGCCCTGGCGGAGGCCACCATGGCCATGCTGGACAAGTTCCGGGTGGCCTACTGCGTGGAGAGCTTTGACCCCCGGTGCCTGATGTGGCTGAAAAAGCACCGGCCCGACGTGGTGCGGGGACAGCTGAGCCAGCAGTTTTTCCGCCATCAGGACAACGACCCCGGCGTGGGCAAGGCGGTTCAATTCTTGCTGAGCAATCTCTTTTTCAACATTGTGACACAGCCGGATTTCATCGCCTACCGGTTCTCCGACCGCAGGTGCGCCGCCGTGGCCATTTGCCGCGGTGTGTACCACGTGCAGGAGGTGAACTGGACCATCACCGACCGCAGCCAGATGGAGGCGGCGGAGAAGCGGGGCAATCTGGTGATATTTGAACGATTTGACCCCAGAGGATAAGAAAGGAACGAACGTATGCGCGTCATTACCGGTACGGCCAGAGGCCGCCGCTTGAAGGAGCTGGAGGGGCGGGAGACACGGCCCACCACCGACAAGGTGAAGGAGAGCATCTTCTCCATCATCCAATTTGACCTGGAGGGACGGCGGGTGCTGGATCTCTTCGCCGGCACCGGCCAGCTTGGCATCGAGGCGTTGAGCCGGGGCGCGGGAGAATGCGTGTTCGTGGACGCCCGGAAGGACGCGGTGGCCCTGGTGCGTGAAAACCTGGCACTGTGCCAGCTCACCGAACACGCCCACGTGAAGCAGGGGGACGCCCTGGCCTATCTGCGCAGCGGGGAGAAATTTGACATCATCCTTCTGGACCCGCCCTATGCCAGCGATTTGCTGACAAAGGCCATCGAGGAAATTACAAGGTTTGACATTTGCCGCGGGCATGGTATAATTGTGGCGGAAAGCGCCGCCGACGCGGTGCTGCCCGCCGTGGAGGCGCCGTATGCGCTGTACCGGGAGTACCGCTACGGCAAGATCAAGCTGACGGTGTACCATCGCAGCGGAAACGAGGACTGACCCCATGAACATTGCCGTGTATCCCGGCAGCTTTGACCCCATCACCCTGGGACATCTGGACATCATACGCCGGGCGGCGGCCTGCTTTGACAAGGTGCTGGTGTGCGTGATGGTGAACTGCGAAAAGAGCCACCCCATGTTCGCCCCCCAGGAGCGACTGGATCTGATCCGCCGGAGCGTGGCGGACATCCCCAACGTGGAAGTGGAGCAGTGGAGCGGCCTGCTGGCGGACTATGCCAGGCAGAAGGGCGCACATATTTTAGTGAAGGGCGTGCGGAACACCGCAGATTTTGACAGCGAGGTGCAGATGGCACGCATCAACGCCGGCATTCTGCCGGGGCTGGAGACGGTGCTATTGAGCGCCAGCCCCCAGTACACCCATTTCAGCTCCACTATGGTGCGGGAGATGGCCCGGTACGGGCAACCCATGGAACAATACGTCCCTGCCCCGGTGGCAGCGGAGCTGAACCGACGAAAGGAGAACTGAACGATGGAAGAGAAAGATGTGCAGCGGCTGCTGGATATGCTCTACGGTATGATCGACGAGGCAAAGGGGGCCGCGTTCAGCTCCGAAAAGTGCGTCATCAACCGGGACGAGGCTCTGGACCTGCTGGACGAGATCCGGGGCAAGCTGCCTCTGGAGATCAAGAAGGCCAAGGAGCTGATCTCCGCGCGGAACGACTACGTGGCCGGCGCCAAGAGCGAGGCGGAGAAGATCCTGAAGCAGGCCGAGCTGGACGCCCGCACCATCGTGTCCGAAAGCGAGATCATTCAGCAGTCCCGCCGGAAGGCCGGGGAGATCATCCGCCGGGCGGAGGAGCGGTCCCGGGAGCTGTACCACGTGGCCAACGCCTACACCGAGGACGCCCTCAAGCGCACCGAGGAGGCCATTCAGGCCGCCCTGGACGAGGCTCGCCAGGCACGGGAGCAGTTCCGCGCCACGTCCCAGGAGCAGATGCGCGCCTCCCGGGAGGCCCAGAATAAGCCCGCCGAGGACACCACCGACGCCCAATAATTTTTGTGAAAAATCACCATTTTCTGGGCATGATTTTTTACATATTCGTCAGCCCGCAGAGACTCACAAGATATTGATTTATCGTCAAGCGCCGGACACAACATTTTGTGTCCGGCGCTTCTTTTTGCGCCTGTTTTCGGGATAATTGTGGCAAATGCGACAGATTTGGCCGTCTTGCGCCTCCTTTTGGGAGGGCGGGGCGGTCAAATTTTTTCTTGCAAATCGGAACGGAATTATGTATACTTACCTAAAAGTGGTGAATTGTGGAGGGCCAGACCATTAAAGTGGTGAGTTGTCCCACGGTTTTACCCCAAAATCCGGTGCAGAAAGGACGGTGAGCAGTATGACCGGGCAGTATTCCCATACCATTGACGCCAAGGGTCGTCTGTTCATCCCCGCCAAGCTGCGCCAGGAGCTGGGGGCCACCTTCCACGTTACCGTGGGGCAGGACCACTGCCTCAGCGTCTACTCCGACGAGAGCTGGAACGCCTTTATGGACAAGCTGCGCTCCAAGAGCTACAACGAGGTGAAGCAGCTGCGGGGCCTCTTCGCCTACGCCGCCGACTGCGAGCCCGACGGACAGGGCCGCATCCTCCTCCCTGCCAAACTGCGGCAGTACGCGGAGCTGGACAAGGACGTGGTCATCATCGGCAGCTATGACCGGGTGGAAATCTGGAACGCCCAGCGCTGGGCCCAGGTGGAGCGCTCTGCCTTTGACAGCGGCGACCTGGAGAAGGCCATGGAGGAGATGGGACTGTGACGGAACGCACCCACGACTTCGCCCAGGACGAGGCCTACGGCCACAAGCCGGTGCTGTTGGAAGAGTGCATGGAGGCCCTGGCCATCCGGCCGGAGGGCGTCTATGTGGACGGCACGCTGGGCCGGGGCGGCCACTCGCTGGAGATCTGCCGGCGGCTGACCACCGGGCGGCTTATCGCCATCGACCGGGACGACGCCGCCATTGCGGCGGGCCGGGAGCGGCTGGCGGAATACGCGGACAAGGTCACCTTCGTGCGCAGCAATTTTGACGCCCTGGGCGGGATATTGGACGAGCTGGGGCTGCAGGCCGTGGACGGGATGCTGTTTGACCTGGGCGTAAGCTCCCCCCAGCTGGACGACGCCCAGCGGGGCTTTTCCTACATGAACGACGCGCCCCTGGACATGCGGATGGACCGCAGCGCCGCCCTGACGGCCCGGGACATCGTGAACACCTGGCCCTACGAGGAGCTGCGGCGCATCTTATTCGACTACGGCGAGGAGCGGTACGCCCCCGCCATTGCCAAAAAAATCTGCCAGGCCCGGGAGGATGCCCCCATCGAGACCACGGCGGAGCTGGTGGCGCTGATTCGCGCCGCCATGCCGCCCCAGGCCCTGCGGGAGAAGCAGCATCCGGCCAAGCGCAGCTTCCAGGCCATCCGCATTGCGGTGAACGGCGAGCTGGACGCACTGCCTCCCATGCTGGAGGCGGCCTGCGACCACTTAGCCCCCGGCGGACGGCTGGCGGTGATCTCCTTCCACTCCCTGGAGGACAGAATCATCAAGAACACCCTGCGGCAGCTTTGTACCGGCTGCACCTGCCCGCCGGAATTCCCGGTGTGCGTGTGCGGCAAGACGGCGAAGATGAAGACCGTATCCAGAAAACCCATTATCGCCGGCAGCGGAGAGCTGCTGTATAACCCCCGCTCCCGCAGCGCCAAGCTGCGCGTGGCGGAGAGAATCTGACCGCAAGGAGGCACCGGCATGGCAGACCAGCGGCGCAGGCCACAGACAACCACATACGGCAACCTGGCCTACGACCTGGACAGCCTGGCCCGCCAGCGGCAGCTGGAGGACGCCGGCGTCATGCCAGAGCGGCAGCGTCAGCCCCAGGCGGCCCCCCGCCGCCGCAGCCAGCCCCGCCGGCAGGTGCGTCCCCACGCCTCCCCGGTGACGGTGGCGTGTATTGCGGTACTGGTGGGACTGGTGATGGTGCTGATGCTGGGCTACGTGCAGCTCACCAAGACCGGCACGGAAATCAGCCGTCTGAAAGGCCAGCTCAACGACTTGAACAGCGAGCACGTGCAGCTGGTGACCACCTATGAGCGCACCTTTGACCTGACCACCATTAAGGAGGTGGCGGAGGCCGCCGGGATGGCCAAGCCCACCGCCGGGCAGATCGAGTACATCGACCTCAGCGGCGACGACAGCGCGGTGGTATACCGCACGGAAGCGGAGGACGCCATCCATGAGCTGTACGCCACCGCCCAGGCCAGTTTGGCAGGGCTGTGGGAATACTTTAGATGACGGGCCCATACAAATAGTGTGAAACGGTGAGGAGTAAGAAACCACTTTCTTACTCCTTGCTTTGGTGTTACAGGAGGGATAACCGTGCCGGAGAATACGCCGAAAAACAACCGAAAAGACAGCAATATCCGGCGTGCCAACCGGGTGATTCAGACCCGCAGCGCCGTTTTGATGGTGTTGATGGGCGTGGTGATGTTCGCGGTGCTGTTTGTCAAGCTGTACTCGCTGCAGATAAGCCGCCACGAGGAATTGCAGTCCCGGGCCGTGTCACAGCAGACCCGGTCCACGGTGGTGTCCGCCAACCGGGGCACCATCTACGACCGCAACGGCAACGTGCTGGCCATCTCCGCCACGGCGGAGACGGTGTTCCTCTCCCCGCTGGAGCTGGCAGAGCAGCTAAACGACAAGGAAAACCCCGCCGCCTGGACCCGGGAGGGGCTGGCGGCTGCCCTCAGCGAGATTTTGGAGGTCAGCCAGGAGTCCATTTTGAAAAAGATGGACCGCACCTATTCCCAATATGAGGTGCTGAAGCTGCGGGCGGAGGAGGACGTGGCCGACCGGGTGCGGCAATACGTAAACGAGAATAAAATCCACGGCGTGTATCTGGTGACCGACGCCAAGCGGTACTACCCCTACGGCAGTCTGGCGGCCCACGTCATCGGCTTCGTGGGGGACGACAACACGGGCCTGTACGGCCTGGAGGCGGAGTACGAGAGCCAGCTGGAGGGCGAGACGGGCCTGGTGATCACCGCCAAGGACAACGCGGGCAACGACATGCTGTATGAGTATGAGCAGTATTTTGACGCCCACAACGGCAACGACATCGTCACCACCCTGGACGCCACGGTGCAGTATTATCTGGAAAAGGGGCTGGAGGGGCTGGTGGATCAGTTCATGGCGGAGAACGGCGCCGCGGGCGTGGTGATGAACGCCAAGACCGGTGCCGTGCTGGCCATGGCCAGCTACCCCAACTTCGACCTGAACCACTTCTCCGACATCGCCGACCCGGGGCTGCAGCAGCAGATCGACAGCGGCGAGGCCACGCTGGGGGAAATGCAATTAAAGCAGTGGCGCAACAAGTGCCTCAACGACACCTACGAGCCCGGCTCCACATCCAAGATTCTCACCCTCTCCGCCGCCCTGGAGGAGGGCGTCATCGACCTGAACACCACCGTCAACTGCGGCGGCTCCATCACCGTGTCCGGCTCCACCATCTATTGCTCCAACAAGGCGGGCCACGGCCTGCAGACCTTGAAGGAGTCGGTGGGCAACTCCTGCAACCCGGCCTTTATCACCTATGGCCTGCGGCTGGGGACAACGAAATTTTACCAGTATATGCGCTCCTTTGGGCTCCTGTCCGGCACGGACATTGACCTGGCCGGCGAGGCCACGGGCATTTTCATACCGGAGCCCTCCTTTACCCAGCTGGATCTGGCCTGCTACGCCTTCGGCCAGAACTTTAACGTGACGCCGGTGGCGCTGATCGCCGCCCAGGCCGCCTGCATCAACGGCGGCTATCTCCACTCTCCCTACCTGGTGGAGCAGATTTTGGACGACCAGGGCAACGTGGTCTTCCAGCACGACACCACCCCGGTGCGGCAGGTCATCTCTGAGGAGACCTCTGCCAAGGTACGGGAATGTTTGGAATACGTGGTGGCGGAGGGCACCGGCAGAAACGGCCAGGTGGCAGGCTACCGCATCGGCGGCAAGACCGGCACCGCGGATAAGGGCAACAGCGGCGACGTGGTGGTGTCCTTCCTGTGCTTTGCACCGGCGGACGACCCGGAGATCATCATGCTGCTGACCCTGGACACCCCCAGCCGCAACACCGGCACCTACGTGTCCGGCGGCCAGATGGTGGCCCCCATGGCCAGCACGGTGATGGGCGAGATACTGCCCTATCTGGGCATGGAGCCCACTTACAGCGCCGAGGAGCTGCTGGGCATCGACACCACCGTGCCCAACGCGGTGGACATGAGCCTTGACGAGGCGGAGGCGGCGCTGAAGGAAAAGGGCTTCGCCTTCCGCGTCGTGGGCGACGGCGACACCGTTACCGACCAGACCCCCGCCGGCGGCGCCATCATACCCCGGAACTCCACGGTGGTGCTGTACGCCGGAGAGGAAAAGCCCGACACGCCCTGCGTGGTGCCCAATCTGCTGGGCCGCTCCCCTGCCGACGCCAACACCGCCGCCACCAACGCGGGGCTGCTGATACGCTTTACCGGCACTACCGCCGCCAGCAGCGGCAGCATCCGGGTGCTGAGCCAGTCGGAGGAGGCGGGCACGGAGGTGGCCGCCGGCACGGTGATCACCGTGCGGCTGGGCGACACGTCGGTGCTGGATTGATACAGGAAAAAGCATCTTTTTCCCGAAATGAGGCAGGAAATGCGCTGATAGCGCCGCCCTTCGGGTGGTATAATACGTAGGCTGCGGGCGCGGCTTTACCGCGGCGGGCAGCAGGAGGTATATACGATGAAATTAAAGGATTTGCTGCGGGGTGTGGCGGTGCGCGCCGCCACCGCGGACATGGAGACGGAAATCACCGGCGTCAGCTACGACAGCCGCCAAACCCAGGCGGGGGATCTGTTCGTGGCGGTGTCCGGCTTCGCCGTGGACGGGCACAAATTCGTGCCCATGGCGGCGGAGAAGGGGGCGGTGTGCGCCGTCTGCGAGCACGAGGCGGAGGGCGGCATCCCCTGCGTGGTGGTGGAGAACAGCCGCCGGGCGCTGAGCATCATCGGCGCCAACTGGTTTGGCCACCCGGCCCGGGAGATGACCATGGTGGGCGTCACCGGCACCAACGGCAAGACCACGTCCACCTATCTCATCAAGAGTATTCTGGAGAAGAAGGCCGGGGCCAAGGTGGGTCTCATCGGCACCATTCAGAACATGATTGGCAGCGAGGTAATCCCCACCGAGCGGACCACGCCGGAGTCCTTTGAATTGCAGCGCCTGTTCCGCCAGATGGCGGACGCGGGCTGCACCCACGTGGTGATGGAGGTGTCCTCCCACGCGCTGGCCCTGGACCGGGTGTACGGCATTCCCTTTGCCGTGGGGGTGTTCACCAATCTCACCCAGGATCACCTGGATTTCCACAAGACCATGGAGAACTACTGCGACGCCAAGGCGCTGCTGTTCCGCCAGTGCGACGTGGCGGTGTATAACGCCGACGACCACTGGCACGAGAGGCTGCTCCGGGGCAGCTCCTGCCGCCGCTTCAGCTACGGCGTGGACAGCGAGGCCGACCTGCGGGCCAGGAACGTGGCCCTCACCGCCGGCAGCGTGGCCTTCGACGCCGAGGCGGACACGGACTGGACCCCGGTGGAGGTAGGCATTCCGGGGCCGTTCACCGTATATAATACGCTGGACGCCATGGCCGCCTGCTACAACCTGGGGGTGTCCCTCCAGGACTGCGCCGACGCCCTCCGGCAGGGCCACGGCGTGAAGGGGCGGATGGAGGTCATCCCCACCCCGGGCAAGGGCTACACCGTTTTGAACGACTACGCCCACACCCCTGACGCCCTGGAAAACGTGCTGACGGCGGTGAAGGGCTTCGCCAAGGGCAGGACGGTGGTGCTGTTCGGCTGCGGCGGCGACCGGGACCGCACCAAGCGGCCCATTATGGGCGGCATCGCGGCCCGGCTGGCCGACTTCTGCATCGTCACCTCCGACAACCCCCGCACCGAGGAGCCCCAGGCCATCATCGACGACATTCTGGCGGGGATGGCGGGCTGCGACCACTACGTGACCATCCCCGACCGGGTGGAGGCCATTCACTGGGCCATGGATAACGCCAAAGACGGCGACGTCATCGTGCTGGCGGGCAAGGGCCACGAGGACTACCAGGAGATCCACCACGTACACTACCCCATGGATGAGCGGGTCATCGTGGCGGAGCATTTGAAACACTGACATTCACCAAGGACACCCGCCCACGGGGGCGGAAAGGAGCAACGATATGGAAATCATTCTGGCACTGGTCATCAGCTTCGCCGTCACCGCGGTGGCGGGGCGGCTGCTGATTCCCGCGCTGCGGGCGCTGAAGGCCGGGCAGAGCATCAAGGAGATCGGCCCCACGTGGCACATGTCCAAGCAGGGCACCCCCACCATGGGCGGCATCATGTTCATCATCGGCATCGCCGTGGCCATTGTGGCGGCGGGGTGGCAGGAGATGCGGCAGGGCGTATTCACCCATCTGTACGTCTACGGCTTTGCGCTGGTGTTCGGCGCCATCGGCTTTATTGACGACTACGAAAAGGTGAAGAAACACAACAACACCGGCCTGACGGCGGGGCAGAAATTCCTGCTGCAGCTGGCGGCGGCCATTGCGTTTTTGACCTTGATGCGGTACGAGGGGATGCTGACGCCCAACCTGTATATCCCCTTCTTCCAGACCCATATCGTGCTGCCCTGGGTGGTGTATCTGGTGTTTGCCGCCTTCGTCATCGTGGGCACGGTGAACGCCGTGAACATCACCGACGGCGTGGACGGCCTATCCTCGTCGGTGACGGTGCCGGTGGGCATATTCTTCGCCGTGATGGCGGTGGTGTGGCCGGGCTTTACGTCCCTGGGCGTGTTCTCCGGGGCGCTGGTGGGGGGCCTGCTGGGCTTCCTGCTGTATAACCACTATCCTGCCAAGGTGTTTATGGGCGACACGGGCTCCCTGTTTTTGGGCGGCGCGGTGGCGGCGTTGGCCTTTGCCTACGATATGCCGCTGGTGCTGCTGCTGGTGGGCATCGTGTACATCTGCGAGACATTGAGCGACATCATCCAGGTGGGGTATTTCAAGCTGACCCACGGCAAGCGCATCTTCAAGATGGCGCCGCTGCACCACCATTTTGAGCTGTGCGGCTGGAACGAGGTGAAGGTGGTGACGGTGTTCACCGCCGTCAGCGCCGCGTTCTGCGTGCTGGCGTATCTGGGGGTTTGGGAGAGGTTCAGCTTTTGAAGGGAGAGGGCGGAGCAGAGCCCCGCCCCTACATAATCAGTGGAGATTATTTTGGCAAAAAGGAGGCGGGGAGATGGCACAGGAAAAGAGGAAACTGTCCCAGGAGGCCATAGAGCATCGCCGGCAGGCGGAGCGGAAGAATCTGCTGGCCGGCAAGGGCGCCATGGATCTGCCCTTTTTGCTGCTGACGGTGCTGCTGACGGCCATCGGCCTCATCATGCTGTTCTCCGCCAGCTTCCCCTCGGCCTACTACGAGTCCGGCAACGCGGCCTACTATTTCAAGCGGCAGCTCATCTTCGCCGTGGCGGGGTTCGTGGCCATGCTGTTTGTGGGCAAGGTCAACTATCAGCGCTGGCGGGGCGCCGCCATTCCCCTGATGGCGGTTTCCGCGTTTTTATTGATTTTGGTGGTGATTCCCGGCGTGGGCGTCACCGTGAACAACGCCACCCGCTGGCTGGGCAAGCCCGGCGTGTTCACCTTCCAGCCCTCGGAGATCGCCAAGCTGGCGGTGATCGTCTACTTTGCCGACAGCATCTCCAAGAAGAAGGAGAAGATGCTGACCATCCGGCAGGGCGTACTGCCTTACGCTTTCATTTTGGCGGCCATTGCCGTGCTGATGCTGCTGGAGCCCCATCTCTCCGGTGCCATCCTCATTGTGGGCACGGGCATCATCATGATGTCGGTGGGCGGACTGCCGGGCTGGATGATCGGCCTGGGCTTCGGCGGCGTGGGCGTGGTGGCGGTGCTGTACGTGAAGCTGGTGGAAAAGGGCATTATCTCCTACGGTGCCAGCCGCATCAACATGTGGAAAAATCCGTGGCTGGACCCCATCAACGACGGCTACCAGATGGTGCAGAGCCTGATCGCCATCGGCTCCGGCGGCCTGCTGGGCGTGGGGCTGGGCAAGGGGCGGCAGAAATTCCTGTACCTGCCCGAGGAGCACAACGACTTTATTTTCGCGGTGGTGTGCGAGGAGCTGGGGCTCATCGGCGCCTGCGTGATCATGCTGATTTTCTCGCTGCTGATCATCCGGGGCTTCTGGATCGCCCTCCACGCCAGGGACCGCTTCGGCGCGCTGCTGGCGGTGGGCATCATCACCCATCTGGGATTGCAGACGTTTTTGAACATTGCGGTGGTGACGGGACTGGTGCCGGCTACCGGCATCTCCCTGCCCTTCTTCAGCTACGGCGGCACGGCGCTGATGCTGCAGCTGGTGGAAATGGGCATTGTGCTCAGCGTATCGCGGCAGATTCCCGCGCCGAGAAACGGATAGGAGAACGGCCATGAAAGTGATTTTTACCTGCGGAGGCACCGCGGGACACGTGAACCCGGCGCTGGCCCTGGCGGGCTACATGAAGGAGCGCATTGCCGACCTGGAGGTGCTGTTCGTGGGCACCCCCGACGGCATGGAGCGGAAGCTGGTGGCAAAGGCGGGGTATGACTACGCCGGCATCGAGATCGCCAGCTTTCAGCGGTCTTTGAAGGCCATCGGCCACAACCTGCACACGGCGCGGACCATGATTACCTCCCGCCGGGAGGCGGCCGCCATCTTAAAGCGGTTCCCTGCCCACCTGGTGGTGGGCACCGGGGGCTACGCCAGCTACCCCATCATCAAGGCGGCGGCCCGGCGGGGCATCCCTACGGCGGTGCATGAGTCCAACATGGTGCCGGGGCTGACCACCAAACTGTTGGAGGGCAGCGCCGACGTGATCATGGTGGGCTTTGAGGACTGCCGGCAGCACTACCGCCACCCGGACAAGGTGGCTGTGACGGGCACGCCGGTGCGGGGTGATTTCTTCACCCTTTCCAAGGCGGAGGCCCGGGAAAAGCTGGGCCTTGCCGACGAGAAGCCTCTGGTGGTGTCCTTCTGGGGCAGCCTGGGGGCCAGCACCATGAACCGCCACATGCTGGACTTCTTCGCACGGGAGAAGGCGGAGGGCTTCCCCTTCCACCACATCCACGCCGTGGGCGACCGGGGCTGGGACGAGACGGACCGGGCCATGACGGAGCGAAGCCTCCACTGCCCGGCGCTGGACGTGCGGAAGTACATCTACGACATGGCGGTGGTGATGCGCGCCGCCGACCTGGTGATCTGCCGGGCGGGGGCCAGCACCATCAGCGAGCTGACGGCGTTGGGGATGCCGGCGGTGATCGTCCCCTCCCCTTACGTCACCAACAACCACCAGGAGAAAAACGCCCGGATTCTGGAAAAGCACGGCGGCGCCGTGGTGCTGCTGGAAAGCGAGGCCACCGGGGAGCGGCTCTATGAGGCCGCGGCGGCGGTGGTGACCGACCCTGCCAGGCATGAGGCCATGGCCCGGGGCATGGCGTCCCTGGGGATTCCCGACGCCACGGAGCAGATCTACCGCACGGTGATGGCGCTGGTGAAATAAGCCTTTTTGACAAGCATACAATTAAATAGCAATCCTCTCCCATGCACCCCTTTCCCTGCGCTGCGCATAGGATGGCGTAAAGCGATGGAAAGGCGGGAGAGGTTTGAGCCATTTACGGATTACCGGCGGCAGGCCGCTGCGGGGAGAGATCGCGGTGCAGGGCGCGAAAAACAGCGTGCTGCCCATTCTCAGCGCCACCATTTTATCCGCCGACGCCTGCCGCATCCGCTGCTGCCCACGGCTGGACGACGTGGACGCGGCGGCGGAGATACTGGCGTACTTAGGCTGCGCCGTCCGATGGGAGGGCGGCGACCTGGTGGTGGACAGCAGCCGGATGACCGGCTGCCACATCCCCCGGTACTTAATGGAGAAAATGCGGTCCAGCGTTATCTTTTTGGGGCCGCTGCTGGCCCGGTTCGGGGAGGCGTCGTTGAGCTATCCCGGCGGGTGCCAGCTGGGGCCCCGGCCCATCGACCTGCACCTGCAGGCCCTGCGGGAAATGGGGGCGGAGATTCGGGAGGACGGCGGGCGGCTGCTCTGCCGGGCCCGGCGACTCCGCGGGGCGGAAATCAGCCTGCCGATACCCAGCGTGGGCGCTACGGAGAACATTCTGCTGGCTGGCTGCGGCGCGGCGGGCACCACCATCCTCAGCGGAGCCGCACGGGAGCCGGAAATTGAGGATTTGCAATCGTTTTTAGTCCGCTGCGGGGCACAGGTCAGCGGCGCGGGGGGCCACACGGTGGCCGTGGTGGGCAAACAGCCACTCCACGGCTGCCAGCACCGGTGCATCGGCGACCGGATCGCGGCGGCTACCTATCTCTGCGCCGCGGCGGCCACCGGCGGGCAGATCGCCCTGCTGGGGGTGGAGCAGCGCCACCTGGGGGCGGTGTGCCGGGTATTGCAGCGGTGCGGCTGCACCATGCGGCATGAGGAGGGCTTTCTGGCCCTGCGTGGGCCGGAGCGGCTGCGAGGGGCCAACATCATTGCCACGGCCCCCTTCCCCGGCTTTCCCACCGACGCCCAGGCCATTTTGATGGCGACGCTATGCCGGGCGGACGGCGCCACCATGATGGTGGAAAACCTGTTTGACAGCCGGTTCCGCCACGTGCCGGAGCTGCG
Source organism: Oscillospiraceae bacterium (assembly GCA_017412585.1). GTDB lineage: Bacteria > Bacillota > Clostridia > Oscillospirales > Oscillospiraceae > Vescimonas. The sequence continues at coordinate 18,938 of JAFPXK010000053.1, read as the reverse complement.
ACGCATGGGGGCACATATCCGCTGCCAGGGCCGGACGGCGGTGGTGTACGGCGTGGACGCCCTCCACGGCGCGGCGATGCGTGCCACCGATTTGCGGGGCGGTGCGGCGCTGGTGGTGGCGGCGCTGCAGGCGGAGGAGCCCTCCGCCATCTATGAAATCCACCACATTCAGCGTGGCTACGAGGACATCGCCAGGGATATTCGGGCCCTGGGCGGGCATATTGATTTCGCGGCCGACGGCTGATACAATGGAGATACCCAACCACACCAAGGAAAGGCAGGTGATTTCATCGTGGCCAAACGGAACAAATACGCCAGACGGCGGCGCAGCGGGCAGTTTTCCTTTCTCTACCGGCTGCTGTGCTTTGTGCTGATCACGGCGGCGGGCGCTGTGGCGCTGACGCTGTTCTTCAAGGTGGACACGGTGGAGGTCACCGGCCAGGTGCGGTATACGGAGGCCCAGGTGGCGGAGGCCAGCGGCGTGGAGAGCGGCGACAACCTGTTTTTGATGGACAAAAACAAGGTGGCCGCCAACATCACCACCGCCCTGCCCTATGTGGAGACGGTGCGCATTCGCCGCATGATACCCGACACGCTGCGGATCTACGTCACGGAATGCACAGCGCCGGTGGCAGTGCGGAGCGCGGAGAGCGTGTGGCTTCTCAGCGTCCAGGGGAAAATCGTGGAAAAGGTAACCCCCTCCTTCTGGGAGGCGTACCCCCAGATCATCGGCGTGACGCCGTCGGAGCCCGCCGTGGGCGGGCCGCTGGCGGTGGCGGAGGGGCAGGAATACGCCCTGGACGCCATGCTGTCGCTGCTGCCGCTGCTGGAGAAAAAGGAGATGTTGCCCCAGGTGCAGGCCCTGTATCTGGACGACCCGGCGCTGCTGACCATGCGGTATCTGGACCGGTTCGACGTGGTGCTGCGCTACAACGCCGACTTCGACTACAAGCTGGACTATCTGCTGGCGGTGGTGCAGCGGCTGGAGGCCAACGAAAGCGGCGTCATCGACATGACCCAGGAGGGCAAGGCCAGCTTTATTCCCAGGTAAAAACGGAAACCGTTGCTTTGCAGGCGGGGGGCTTCTCCCGCCTGTAAACTTTTTTTGTAAATCCCATGATACCCCTTGACCCGGGGGAAAAACCGTTATACAATACCAATATATAGTGATTTGCGGGGCATTTGCCCCGTTTCGACTGAATTCGCAGGGAGGATCCATTATGGCTTTTGGACTGGAAACCGGCACCGAAAACGTCGTCAGCATTAAGGTGGTAGGCGTTGGCGGCGGCGGCAACAACGTGGTGAACCGCATGGTACGCGGCGGTATGCAGGGCGTGGATTTTGTGGCCGTGAATACGGACAAGCAGGCCCTCAACGCCTCCAGCGCCAACTATAAAGTGCAGATCGGCGAGAAGCTCACCGGCGGCAAGGGCGCAGGCTCCAATCCCGACGTGGGCCGCAAGGCCGCCGAGGAGAGCCGTAACCAGCTTTCCAAGGCATTGGAGAACACCGACATGGTGTTCATCACCGCGGGCATGGGCGGCGGCACCGGCACCGGCGCGGCGCCCATCGTGGCGGAAATCGCCCGGGAGCAGGGCATCCTCACCGTGGGCGTGGTGACCACCCCCTTCAAGTGGGAGGGCGCACGGCGCATGCGGGACGCCCAGGGCGGCATTGCCCAGCTGCGGGAAAAGGTGGACAGCCTGGTGATTATCCCCAACGAGCGGCTGAAATATGCCACCGACCAGAAAATCACCTTTGCCAACGCCTTCGAGATCGCCGACGACGTGCTGCGCCAGGCGGTGCAGTCCATCTCCGACCTGATCCGGGACACCGGCTTTATCAATCTGGACTTCGCCGATGTGACCGCCGTGATGAAGGACGCCGGCTATGCCCACATGGGCGTGGGCCGGGCCGCCGGCAAGGGCAAGGCCGAGGAGGCCGCCAGAATGGCCATCTCCTCCCCCCTGCTGGACACCTCCATCAACGGCGCCAAGGGCGTGCTCATCAACATCACCGGCTCCATGGACATCGGCCTGGAGGAGGTGGAGCAGGCTGCCACGCTGGTGCAGGAGGCCGTCCACCCCGACGCCCTCACCATCTTCGGCGCCACCTTCGACGAGACGCTGGACGACGAGATCCGGGTCACCGTCATTGCCACCGGCTTCGACGAGGGCCAGGGCAAGTTCCAGTCCCCCGCCGCCCAGCCTGAGGCCGCTCCCGCCGCCAAGCCCACCCTGCAGCCCCTCAACGAGGCCGAGGGTGAGAAGGGCCCCAACGACGAGGAGCTGGACCGTTCCTTTGACGAGATTTTGAAGATTTTCAACAATAAGGATCGGTTTTGATTGATTCTGATACAAATTTCCCTGCTGTCTGTAAGGATGGCAGGGGAATTTTTCGGCAGTAAATGTATTGCTATTGTGTGGACAAATGTGTATAATAGAGTAAAACAGAGTGAAAGGAGTTCTGCCCTATGGCAAAGACCGCAAACCTCTATGCGCGGATTGAGCCGGAGGTGAAAAACCAGGCCGAGAGTATTCTGGAGGCGTTGGGTATCCCGGTTTCAAGCGCCATCAATATGTTTTACAAGCAAATCATATTACAGCGGGGCATCCCCTTTGAGATGAAGCTGCCGGATTTCCCTGTGCCGGATATCAGCACCATGACCACGGCGCAACTGAAGGAGGAAATTGACAAGGGCTTTGCCGACGCAGACGCCGGGCGGGTGATGGACGCTGAGGATGTGTTTGCCCAACTGCGGGGAGCACGATGAACATGCGATATGCTGTTGAAATCGCCCGGCAAGCCGCGGAGGACTTGCAGGGAATATATGATTACATTGCCCATGGGCTTCAGTCTCCCGTCAATGCTGAAAGGCAGATTAGCCGAATTGAGCGGGAAATTCTATCGCTGCACCAAATGCCTGAACGGTATAAAGCAATGGAACTGGATTATCCCCCGGAAAGGGCTGTGCGGATGGTAACGGTGGATCGCTTTTGCGTCATCTATCATGTGGACAAGGCGCGCAGCACGGTGGTAATCCTGCGTGTGCTATATGGCGGGCGTGATTTGGCGTCTGCATTGACAAAAGGCTAACATTTCCATTTCCTGATACAGCAAATTTTAACGGTCATATTCTGTCCCCTTTTGGCGCAAATTAGCCCTGTCGTCGGCGACAACTTCGACAACGGCGGGGTGATTTTTTTGTATGAAATGCGGCAAAAACGCAGCGTACAGCGTCCCCTGGCATGGCTTTTATCCCTTTTTCTCTCCGTGGGCTGCCTTACGACGGCCTGGGCGGAGGGCGGTGAACGCACCTTGATCCCGGTGGGCAAGGCGGTGGGCATCAAGCTGTTTTCTGACGGGGCGCTGGTGGTCAGCGTCAGCGATGCGCCGGCAGCGGACTGCGGCATTAAGGCGGGAGACCTTTTGCTCCAAATCGGGGACACCCATATTGATTCCATTGAATGTCTGCAATCCTTTCTGGCGCAAAACGGCGGCAGCCCCGTGACACTGACCTACCGCCGGGGCGGCAAGACCATGGAGACCACCGTAACCCCCCGGCTAGCCTCTGACGGCACCTATCGGCTGGGGGCCTGGATTCGGGACAGCATGGCCGGCATCGGCACAATGACCTACTACGACCCGGCAAGCGGCACCTATGGCGCACTGGGCCACGGCATTACCGACGTGGACACCCAGGCCCTGATGACCCTCAGCGGCGGCGCCATTATGGAGACCTCCGTGAAGGCGGTGAAGCGGGGCGAAAAGGGGGACCCGGGAGAGCTGAAGGGCGACTTTTCCCGGCAGCGGGACGTGGGCACCCTTACCGCCAACACCGACGGCGGCGTGTTCGGCACGCTGGAGAGCAGCGAGTTTATCTCCGGCCACAGCGTCAGCGTAGCCTCCCCCGAGGAAGTGACCACAGGCCGCGCCACCATCCTCTGCACCGTCAGCGGCGACGACACCCGGGAATACGACGTGGAGATCCTGCGGCTGTACGGCGGCGGGCAGAACACCCGGAACATGCTGCTGCGTGTCACCGACCCGGAGTTGCTGGCGGCCACCGGCGGCATCGTGCAGGGTATGTCCGGCAGCCCCATTTTGCAGAATGGGCAGCTTATCGGCGCAGTGACCCACGTATTGCTCAACGACCCCACCCAGGGGTATGGCATTTTCATTGACAACATGCTGGAGATGGCGGGATAAGGGTATGTAAAAGCGGGACGGCGTAAGCCGTCCCGCACTTTTTGCTGTTGCCGAAGCGGGCGTTGACAATTAGCATAATCGTGTATATAATTATGATAAATATTGGAGGTGGTCAGATGCCCAACATTCGTCCTGTTTCCGATTTGCGGAACCATTTTGCCGAGATTACGAGGGAGGCCCAGCTCAGCGGGGAGCCTGTTTTCCTGACCAAAAACGGCGTGGGCTCCCTTGTGGTGATGAGCATGGAGAGCTATGAGCAAAACCGCTACGACAGCATGGTGTACGACAAGCTGCGGGAGGCGGAGCTGCAGGCAGCCAGTACGGCGGAGCGCCGCTCCCACGAGGACGTGATGACACGGGCGAGGGCGCTGCTGGACAGCGCGGAGGGGCTTGACCGTGCATAAAATCATCTATTTGCCCTTGGCGGAGCAGGATTTGATGGAGGCACTGGACTACATCGCCTTTACCCTGGAGGCGCCCCAGGCGGCGCGGGAGCTGCTGCGGGCCTTGGACGAGGCGGTGGCGCAGATTGCGGTGTTTCCCTACGCCCACGAGCTCTACCGTACTCACCGGCCCATGAAGGATGAAATCCGCAAGGTGCCTGTGAAGAACTACGTGCTGTATTACGCGGTCATGGACGATCGGGTGGAAATCCGCCGTTTTCTCCACGGCAGGCGGGACAGAAGCCACATTATGGAGGATTGAGTATCACAAAAGGCGCAGCCGGAGCTGCGCCTTTTTTCATGTGTTATTCCGGTCGATATGGCGGCGGTGGAGCATATTCCACATGGCCTGGCGGTCAAAGGGAATGAGGGGGTAGAGATAGCTGCGGCCCAGGATGGGGCGTGTGCTGGCGATGAGGGCCAGGATGCCCGCCACGCCCAGGGCGAAGCCCCACCAGTTGGCCGCCCAGATGAGCAGCAGCAATCCCATGCGGCACAGCTTGGTGGCGTAGCCCATCTCATAGCTGTGCTGGGCGTAGTTCACCACCGCCACGAAGGCCATATACACCAGCACCTCCGGCACCAGCCACCGGGCCTGGACGGCGAAATCGCCCAATATCAGGGCGCCCAGCATGCTGAAGGAGTTGCTGAGGGCGTCGGGGGTGTTGAGGGAGGCCAGCTTCAGAATGTCCACGATGAATTCCACCAGCAGCAGCTGCAGGATAAGGGGGACGTAGTATTCCTCCTGCACCAGCAGGAAATCCAGGCGGGCCGGGAGGGTGGCGGGATTTTTCACCAGCAGATACCACAGGGGCGTGATGAACAGGTTGAGGAACAGCACCGTCAGCCGGACGATTTTCAGATAGGAGCCGATGAGGGGCGGGAAATAGTAGTCGTTGACCTCCTCGGTGAAGCTGAAAATGGTGGCGGGGAGAATCATGACGCAGGGGGAGTTGTCCACCATCAGCAAAATGCTGCCCTCCATGATGCTGGCCACTGCCACGTCGGGCCGCTCGGTGTAGCGCACCTTGGGGAAGGGATTCCACCACTGGCGGGGGGCGATGGACTCCGCCAGGGACTCCTGGGACAGGGAGAAGGAGCGGACGGAAATGGCCTCCAGCTTCTGCCGCAGCTCCGCCAGCATGGTCTCCTCCGCCTCCCCCGCCATGTAGATCATAGCCACGTCCTGACGGGAGCGGCCCCCTACGGTGGCGATCTCCAGGGTCAGGTGGGTGTCCCGCACCCGGCGGCGGAGGAGGGCGGCATTCTCCATGATGTTCTCGGTAAAGCCGTCGTGACTGCCCCGGAGGACCCGGCTGGTGTCCGGCTCCTGGACGGAGCGGGTGGGATAGGTCTTGGCCTCCAGGAGGATATGGGTCTGATACCGCTCCACCAGCAGCAGCGTCTTGCCGGAGAACACTGCCACGGCGGCCTTTTGGGCGTCCGGCTCCGTCTGCGCGTCCGCCGCCGCCACGCAGGAGGCCACGAAGTCCTCCGCCGAGGCGGGGAGGCGGGGCAGCGCCTGCCAGGCGGCGATGATGCGCTCCAAAATGTCCTCCTTGGCGTAGCCGTTGACCACGTAGAGCCGGGCCCGGCTGCCGGCGATGGTGATATCCCGGCTCACCATATCGAAATTGCGGCCTGCGCCCAGGATGTCGTCCATTTGGGTAAGTTTGGCGGAAAAGCGTTCCATAGTGCCGCCCCCTTTCCCGGATAGTATGGGAAAAGGAGGCGGCAACTATGCTTTTAACCAGTAAAAAAGGGCCTTTCGGCCCTTTTTGCTATTGTTTTTACGCCTGGGGGTGGAGGATGTCCATGGCCACGGGGGTGTAGAACAGGCGCTGCACGGCGGCAAAATCCCGGGTCTGGCCCAGAATCCACATCAGCTTGGCTACGGCGGACTCGGTGGTCATGTCGTAGGCCTCCAGCAGCCGCAAATCCCGTTTCAGCCGTCCGCCCACCCGGTACACCGTCAGGTCGCTGCCCTCGTTGGGCACCTGGGTGGTCATGACCACCACCTTGCCCTGCCCGGCGGCTTGGGCCACGGCGTCGTAGAAACCGCCGTACTCCGGCAGGCCGCCTACGCCGAAGCTCTCGATGACCAGGCCGTCATAGCGGCGGAGCATATAGTCCGCCACGGCGCCGTCCATGCCGGGAATCAGCTTCAAAAGACCCACGTTGGGGTCCAGCTTGTCCCAAAACAGGGGGCCGTCCACGTCCTCGTTGCGGATGAACTGCAACAGATGCTCGTCCTGCAACACCGCCAGGTCGGGATAATTGACGCTGGAAAAGGCCTTGAAGCTCTTGGAGAAGGTCTTGCGGGCCCGGGTGCCCAAAATCACCTTGCCGTTGAACACGATCTGGACGCCGCCGCAGCCACGGCAGGCGTAGAGAAAGGCGTCGGTGAGGTTGCGCTTGGAGTCGGTGGAGTCGAACCAGATGGGCTTCTGGGCGCCGGTGAGGACGATGGGCTTGGGGCTGCGCTGGATGAGGTAGCTGAGGGCGGCGGCGGTGTAGGCCATGGTGTCGGTGCCGTGGGTGACCACGAAGCCGTCGTAGTCGTCGTAATGCTGCCGGATGGCGGCGGCGATGGAGAGCCAATTCTCCGGGCGCATATTGGTGCTGTCCAGGGAGAAGGGCTGGACGCAGTCCACATCGCAGAAGGAGGCGATGCGGGGCACGAAGCGCAGCAGCTCCGTGGCGGTCAGCTCCGGGGCCAGGCCGTCGCCGGACATCTCGCTGGCGATGGTGCCGCCGGTGCCGATGAGCAATATCTTTTTTTCCATGGTCTCCCCTCCCCTGCGGGAAAATGCGGTTTAGCGGATGTCCACCGGCTCCACGGCGGTGCAAAGGCCGGTGGCGCTGTCCAGGGTGAACAGGCAGCCCTGGGCCTTGCAGGGGCCGTCGGCGCTCTGGTAGCGGCCCGGCAGGCCGCCCAAAAAGCTCTCGATGGACTGCTCGATGCGCACGCCCAGCACCGATGCAATGGGGCCGGTCATGCCCAGGTCGGTGATGTAGCCGGTGCCCTTGGGATTCACCCGGGCGTCGGCGGTGGGCACGTGGGTATGGGTGCCCCACAGGGCGCTGAGGCGGCCGTCCAGATAGTAGCCCAGGGCCAGCTTTTCGCTGGTGGCGGAGGCGTGGAAGTCCACCACGGTGAAGGTGGGCCTGTCCTTCGCCATTTCCTCCAGAATCCTGTCGGCGGTAGTAAAGGGGTCGGCGGCCTTCCAGTCCAGGTCACAGCGGCCGATGAGATTGATCACCGCCACGGAAAATCTGCCGCAGTCGTACACGCCCCAGCCCCGGCCGGGACAGCGGGGGGAGAAATTGGCAGGGCGGAGGATATAGCGGTTCTCCTCCAGATAGTCCCGGATGTTCATTTTGCCCCAGGTGTGGTTGCCCAGGGTAATCACGTCGGCCCCGGCGGCAAACAACGCCTCCGCCTGGGCGGGGGTCAGGCCGGTGCCGGAGGCGTTTTCGCCGTTGACGACAGTGAACGCCACGTTTTTCAGCTTTTTATACGAGGGCAGATGGCGCTGCAGGTGGGCGATGGCGCTGTCGGAGGTGACGTCGCCCAGGGCGAGAAGATTGACCAACATAGGTGGCCCTCCCTGTTTCGTTGGATTGGTGGTAGTATAGCACAGATGCGCCGCCGGGGAAAGGGGTCAGTCATTCCAGCCGTGGATTTTCACCAGGGTGCGGGAGGTGTAATAGTAGGCGGCGGCGGGAAAATCCCGGTAATTGGTGGTGTTGGAGCAGAGGAGATAGTCCACGGCGCTGCCGCCCTCGTCCGTCACGAAGCCGGAGATGACGGTGGTGTGGCGGGGGCCGTCGATACCCAGCAGGAGGAGGTCCCCCACCTGCCCGGCGCCGTCATCGGGCCCCACGGTGGCTACCAGGCCGAAGCCCGTGTTGGTGCGGGCGTATTCCTCAAAGTCGTTGACGTTAATAAAAGAGCCGGTGGTGTTGAAGGGGGCCAGCCAGCGCCAGGTGGCATCGCCCACGGCGTCCATGGGGATGCCGCCGGCAAGCAGCACCTGGGAGCCGAAGTTCATGCAGTTGCCTCCTGCGGCGTCATAGGCGTACCACTCCGGATTGCGGTGGTCCGCGTATTCCGTCATATAGGCAAGGGCCGCGGCGCGGTCATAGGGATGGTCGGTCTCCGGGGCAGGCGTGGGGTCGGCAGGGGCGGGCCGGGCGGCGATGTTGGCAAGGAGGGTGTCCAGATTGGCGTCCGTATCGCCCTCCGGGTCGTCGGTGTAGCTGAAAAAGGGGTTGTCGTCGGCCTCGTGGTGGGCGATGCGCCAGCCCTCCGCCGTCTCCGCAAAGCGGAAGATGTGGGGCATGGCGTATAAATAGCTGTCCACGTGGGCAGTGGCGGCAAAGTGCATCAGCGTGTCCTCGGTGACGGTGGCGGTGAGGCCGGTTTCGTCCTCCGTCACGCTGTCCACATGGAGGGACACGGCGCAGTCCATGAGGTGCAAGTCCTCCGGGGCGGCGGCGCGGATGGCGGACAGGGTGCGGCAGGCGGCGGCGTGGGTGCGGGCCTGGTCGCTGTCAGAGAACAGGGGCGCAAAATCCTGCTCCGCAAAGGCGCCGATGAAGCGATACCAGCGCGTCAGCAAATCCGTCACCAGCTCCTGTTGCTCGCTGTTGAGGCCGTCGCCGGACAGGGTGACGGTGACGGCGGTCTCAATGGCGGGAGCGGGATCATCCACCGGGGCGTTCCCCTCCCCTGCCGCTTCGGTTTTTTCCGGGGCGGCGGGGACAGCGGCGCAGCCGCACAGCAGGGCCAGCGCCAGCAGCAGACATATCATTTTCAAAACAGTTTTCATTGGGTACCTCCCTGGGGCAAGTGGACGGCAAAACATGGTGGGCTGCCTGTTGGACGCGGGGGCGTCACAGCTTGTTCCCGGCCAAAAGATCGCCTATCCGTTTGGTGCTCCAGTGTGCGGTGGGGAAAAGGCGAAGCTGCTCCGGCGTTTTATCCGCCAGCAGCACAGGCCTTTCCCCGCTGTTGTCGATTAACACAAAGTTGTCCGCCAGGGCGAAAACCGGGGCAATATTGGCAAGGGACCGGGCATAACGGGCGCGAATCTTGTCCTCCGGCACGTCGTGGCCCCCGGCGCGAACGCGGCTGCGGACACGCTCTGCGTTGATTGCCGCGTCGCGGGTAATGACGTACACCACGGTAATCGCAAAGCCCCGCTCCCTGGCCCGGCGCAAAACGTCCAGATTATAGGAAGATGACATGACGGTCTCAAAGGTGAAGCTGCGGCGGTTTTCGATATAATACCGCTTCAACTGCATGGCCAGCTCTGCGGCCTCTAAATTGGTGACGCCCCCTTGCCGCTGGATATCGTCGGCGTTCACATACTCACCCACGAGGGGAAAGGCGGGGGTGATGGTGGACTTGCCGGATCCATTGGGCCCGGCAAAAACCTGCAACTCCGGGCGGCGGGCAAAATCACTCACAACTCTCCCTCCGTCCGTCACTGTACAGGCGAACCGGGCGGCCCGTCTCCGGGTCGAAGGACATAACGTAGCCCTGCTGTGCCGCCGCCTGGGGAATGGCGTCCCGCTGCGCCACCGCATAAGCGGCCCGCTGGGCCTTTTCCTCCGCCGTCAGGTCGGCAATGCGCTCCGGGGCGGTGTAGCGGTCCAGGGACACGGGGAACTTGCCGGTACGGATCATATTCTTCAGGATAATATTGACGCCGGTGGACATATCCATGCCCAGGTCGGCAAAGAAGGCGCCCGCCTGCTCCTTGACCGCGCTTTCCAGCGTCAGGGATGTGCGGCAGCTTTTGGTGGTAGCGGCTGTGTTCATATTGCCACGTCCTTTCCGATGGTTTCACCCTCATTATAGCGTATTGTATGCAGATTTGCAACAGTTATGCACAGATTTGCACGCGCTGCAAGGAGAAACAGGCAGAGAAACCCGCCGCGAGGAAATCTCCTCGCGGCGGGCATTGGGTATGATGCTTTATTTGGCGTATTCCACCACTTTGGTCTCACGCAGCACATGAACCTTGATCTGGCCGGGGTACTCCAGCTCATTTTCGATGCGCTTGGCCAGCTCACGGGCCAGGATGGTCATTTCATCCTCGCTGACCTGGTCGGGCTTCACCATGACGCGGACCTCGCGGCCGGCCTGGATGGCGTAGCTCTTCTCCACGCCGGGATAGGTGCCGGTGATCTCCTCCAGCTTCTCCAGGCGCTTGATGTAGTTCTCCAGGTTCTCGCGGCGGGCGCCGGGACGGGCGGCGGAGATGGCGTCGGCCGCCTGGACAAGGCAGGCCACCAGGGTCTTGCACTCCACGTCGCCGTGATGGGCCTGGATGGCGTGGATGATGTCTTCCTTCTCCTTGTACTTGCGGCAGTACTCCACACCCAGGGCCACGTGGGTGCCCTCAAACTCATGGTCGAGAGCCTTGCCGATGTCGTGCAGGAGACCTGCCCGCTTGGCGGCGTGGATGTCGGCACCCAGCTCGGCGGCCATGAGGCCGGCGATATGGGACACCTCGATGGAGTGCTGCAGCACGTTCTGGCCGTAGCTGGTGCGGTAGTGGAGGCGGCCCAGCAGCTTTTGCAGCTCGGGGTGCAGGCCCCGGACGCCGGTTTCCAGCACGGCCCGCTCGCCCTCGGAGCGGATGACGGAGTCCACCTCACGGCGGGCCTTCTCCACCATCTCCTCGATGTGGGTGGGGTGGATGCGGCCGTCGGCAATCAGCTTCTCCAGGGCTACCCGGGCCACCTCACGGCGGACGGGCTCGAAGCAGGAGACGGTGATGGCCTCGGGGGTATCGTCGATGATAAGGTCTGCGCCGGTCAATGTCTCGATGGCGCGGATGTTGCGGCCCTCGCGGCCAATGATGCGGCCCTTCATCTCGTCATTGGGCAGGGGAACCACACTGACGGTAATCTCGGCCACATGGTCGGCGGCGCAGCGCTGGATGGCGGTGGCCACGATCTCGCGGGCACGCTGATCGGCCTCCTCCTTGGCACGCTGCTCCAGCTCTTTGATCTTCAAGGCGGTCTCGTGGGTGACCTCGGACTCCACCTGGTCGATCAGGTATTTCTTGGCCTCCTCGGCGGTGAAACCGGAGATGCGCTCGAGCATCTCGGTCTGGCTGCGCTTGATGACCTTGAGCTCTTCCTGCTCCTTGTCGATCTGGGCGTGCTTGGCCTGAAGGGCCTCCTCTTTCTTCTCAATGGTCTCCAGCTTCCGGTCGAGATTCTCTTCCTTCTGCTGCAGACGGCGCTCCTGCTTCTGCTGCTCGGCGCGGCGTTCCTTGACTTCCCTCTCGTATTCGGTGCGATTCTTCAAAATCTCTTCCTTCGCCTCAAGCATGGCCTCGCGCTTCTTGCTCTCTGCGCTCTTGATGGCCTCGTTGACGATGCGAAGAGCTTCATCTTCGGCATTGGCAATCTTCTTCTGGGCGTCTTTCGCCTTCTGACTGCGAATGAGAATACAAGCAAGGACACCAAGGGCGCAACCCGCCACCAGCGCAACAAGCAGGTGGACGATGGTAAACGTCATGGTCTGCCTCCTGTATTTGGTAAATCTATCGGCACGATTGCCGACATTGCAGAAAAATAATCGGAAAACCCCTTCTTCTCCGATACTAATCCTTTCTCATTCTAAACCCGTTACGGTAAACTGTCAAGGAAAATCCCACGGCAGCGGCCTATTTTTATACCGTGTTATTGGAGTTGGATGTAGGCGGCGGAGGCGTAGCCGGCATTGTCGCCGTACCAGACAGTGTACCAGCCCTGGTAGCTGCCGGTGACTGTCACCTGGGCGCCACGGGGGATGGTGGTGATGACGGTGCCGGTGGCGGCGGGATAGGCCCGGAGGTTCAGTGGCGAGACTTGGGTGACCACCACTCCCTGCCGCTCCGCCGTGGCCTCGATGAAGGGCAGGCCGAAATACTGGCACAGCGCCTCCACCAGGTTCCGGGCGATGGGACCCACGTTGGCGCTGACCCAGGTGGCGTCGGCGGTGTTGTCGTGGTAGCCGATCTCGATGAGCACCGCCGGGCTCCTGGGGCGGCGCACCTCCCCCAGGGTGGTGGTGGCGCGGGTGGTGACCAGGTCGGGCATGGGGTAGATGCGGCGGAGATTCTCGGCAAACAGCTCCGCCGCCCGCTTCCCCGATGGGGAGGTGGGGTAATAAAAGGCGATGATGCCCCGGTTTTTCCCCTCTGTGGTGCCGTCGCCGGAGGCGTTGGAGTGGAGGGCCAGGTAAAAATCATAGGTGCCCCGGGCCGCCAGGGCGATGGAGGAGGCAGCGGTCATGTCGGGGGTGTTGCGGTTCCAGCGGATGGCGTTTGCGCGGAGATAGGGCTCCATGGCGTCGGCAATGCGGTTCATGTACAATTCCTCGTTGCCGCCGGTGATGTAGGGATTATACTCCTGGGTGCTGGGGGACAAAAAGATGATGGGCATAGGAATTCCCGTCCTTTCGAAACAATCTTTTGCAGTATATGTGGAAATCCGGGCGGGTATGTGGTAGAATGCGGGGAAGAAAAAACGAGAGAGGCGGTGGCGGCCATGAAGATGGAGCGGCCCTACAAAAAAGTGCATATCACCCCCAAGGGGGAGGCGGCGCTGGTAAAGGGGCACCCCTGGGTGTATGCCGGAGAGGTGACGGAGGTGGAGGACGGCGTCACCGACGGTGGGCTGGTGGACGTGGTGAGCCGCAAGGGCAGCTACCTGGGCACCGCCTTTTACAACAGCCATTCCACCATCCGCTGCCGCCTGGTGAGCCGCAACGCCAACGACACCTTTGACGCCGCCTTCTGGCAGCGGCGGGCGGCCTACGCCTGGGCCTACCGCAAGACGGTGATGGCGGAGGAGGACCTGCTCTGCTGCCGCATCATCTTCGGGGAGGCGGACTTCTTCCCCGGCCTGACGGTGGACCGCTTCGGCACGGTGCTGGTGGCCCAGGTATTGAGCCTGGGCATGGCGCAGCGGCAGGACGTGATTTTCCCGGCGCTGGTGCAGGTGCTGCGGCAGGACGGCCAGCAGATCGACGGCGTATACCTGCGCAACGACGTGGCCCTGCGGGACAAGGAGGGCCTGGCCCAGGGCAAGGGCTGGTATCCCCTGCCGGGGGAGGCGGCGCCGGACTACGAGACGGTGTCCATTACGGAAAACGGCATCGCATACACGGTGGACTTCGTCAACGGTCAGAAAACCGGATTCTTTTTGGATCAAAAGTACAACCGCCGGGCGGTGGCCCGGCTGGCCAAGGGTCACACGGTGCTGGACTGCTTCACCCACACCGGCTCCTTTGCCCTGAACGCCGCAAAGGGCGGGGCCAGGCACGTGACGGCGGTGGACGTGAGCCAGTTCGCCGTGGACTGCGCGGCGGAGAACGCCCGGCGCAACGGCCTGGACGGGCAGATGGATTTCCTGTGCGCCGACGTGTTCGACCTGCTGCCCACCCTGGCCGGTCAGCCCCAGAAATACGACTTCATTATTTTAGACCCCCCGGCCTTCACCAAGAGCCGCAAGACCATTCAAAACGCCATGAGCGGCTACAAGGAGATCAACTACCGGGCCATGAAGCTGCTGCCCCGGGGCGGGTATCTGGCCACCTGCTCCTGCTCCCATTTCGCGTCGGAGGAATTGTTCATCCGCATGCTCCGGGACGCCGCCCACGACGCCGGAGTGACCCTGCGGCAGATCGAGGCCCGGCAGCAGTGCGCCGACCACCCCATTCTGTGGGGCGTGGAGGAGACCAATTACCTGAAATTCTTCCTGTTCCAGGTGGTGTGATCGTGACGCCTCTCCCCTTTGGCCAGCCGCATACGGTGCTTCGCACATGGGTACAATATGGCGAAGCGCCGTTTTTTTGTGTTAAATATCGGAGGAATTTATTGCCGGGGGCCTTCGGGTGTGGTATACTATATATGTGAAAGTTTGGCCCTGTGGCCTTTAGGGTGCAGGGCGTCAAGGAGTGCGATACTATGAAAAAGGTTAAGCTGGGGGAGCAGAAGTGGTTCCCCTACACGGTGGCAAGCTGCGCGGCGGTGGTGCTGTACGTGGTGCTGAGCAACCTGGGGAACATCGGCGCGGGGCTGAAGACCTTTACCGGCTACTTTACTGCCATCGCCCTGGGCGGCGTGCTGGCCTACATTATGAATCCCCTGGCGATGCTGTACAATAATCGGGTGCTGAAGGCCATCCGCAGCCCCGGGCTGCGGTGGACGCTGAGCATCACCCTGACGCTGGTGACGGTGCTGTTGCTGCTGGGCTTCCTGCTGGGGACGCTGATCCCCCAGATGTATTACAGCGTCAGCGGACTGCTGGACAACATGGACGGCTACATCGCCTCCCTGCGGCGGCTGACGGACCAGTGGGGCGTGTCCGAGGCGCTGAACCTGGACCAGGTGCTGGATTCCTCCACCACCGTGGTGAAGCGGATCACCAACTGGATCAAGGAGAACATCGGCAACATCATCAACGCCTCCGCCATGGCGGGCAAGGGCGTGGCCAATTGGGTGCTGGCCATCATTCTGTCGGTGTATCTGCTGGCCTCCAAGGAGGGCGTGAAGAAGGGCGCGAAGCGGCTGCTCAACGCCATCGTCGGGCAGAAGCGGCTGGACGCCATCTCCACCTTTGCCGCACGGTGTGACAAGATCGTGACCCGTTACATCGTGTTCAGCCTGCTGGACGCGGCCATCGTGGGCTGCACCAACGCCGTGTTCATGTTCGTGGCGGGGATGCAGTACGTGGGGCTGGTGTCCATGGCGGTGGCGGTGACCAACCTGGTGCCCACCTTCGGGCCTGTCATCGGCGCGGTCATCGGCGGCTTCGTGCTGCTGCTGGTCAACCCTGTACACGCGCTGATTTTCGTGATTTTCACGGTGATTCTGCAATTTTTGGACGGCTACGTCATCAAGCCCAAGCTGTTCGGCAACTCTCTGGGGGTGTCCGGCCTGCTGATTCTGGCGGCGGTGGTGGTGTTCGGCAACATGTTCGGCATCGTGGGCATTTTGCTGTCCATTCCTCTGGCGGCCATTCTGGACTTCATTTACAGCGACTATTTCCTGCCCACGCTGGAGCGGCGGCAGGAGAAGCTGAAGGCGGATACTGCTGAATAATGGCAATCCTCAAACCTGCTGGAAACTGAAAGACGGCCCGGATAATCCGGGCCGTCTTTCGTCATCTGTTCAGTTTGCAGTTATCCGGTGCTGCTGATTTGCCTGATGCTTTAACTCGTTGATGTCACCGTTATTCCCCCTGTATGTCATTAGTGGCGGAACGTTGCGCAACGTTCCGCCACTATTATCTCATGCTCGTCTATACGGTTGGAGAATGTATGCTTACCCTTAGCCCGGGATTAACGGCAACTCGAACTCATCTGTGCCGCCCATAAACACAGGATCAGCCGCCGGATCCACTTCACCGCACCAGATACAGAGGCCATTTTCATACTTGTGATCTGCTTTGGGAACTGTCTGCTGCTTTACCAGTACCGCGCCGCAAACAGAACAGTGGCTCCCCTCGGTGAGGCCTGTTTTTTGGCAGGTCGCAGATACAGCAGCGTCCGTGACACGCACATGGGAGTGGGGTGTTGCAGGTGTTATCTGCGAATTGCCCGTTCCGGGACTTGTATTTCCATTATTCCCGGTACTATCCGGAGTCGCATCACCGTTACCTGGTGTGTTATTATCGCTCGAAACTATAACAACCGTATCCGGTTGTTCAGGATCGATCATACTAATGTTGATTTCATCTGTGGTGTCTGCTGTGTTTGATACTGGAGGATCCGCTGGCTGCGACGAGGCCGAATCGGACAATCCGCCGGTGCTCACAGCATCCGTAGTCTTTTTTCCGCATGCACATAAAATCAGAAGCACCGACAAGGTTACAACCAATAATACTATACTTTTGTTCATTTTCCTAATCCTCCATCCTGCAGTACATTGAATCTTATCAGAAAGACTATGAATTACTTGTCAGCTAATTTACCAACGGCTTCCACCGGTGGCATTTTCGATGTCCACCTCATCATGTTTCGTGCCGTCCATTCTATCCCTATTTTCTAAATAGTAATTGCGAATCATTTGCTCTATTCTTTTCAACTGCGAAATCTGCCGGAGCTGCGAGCAGCCTTCCTGCATCCAGGGGCATTTTTTTAAGGACACACACTTTGGATACAGGGCACAGTCGGCGCAATTCGAGAAACGAACCGTTTCCTTCCAGTTCTCGATGATCTCCTTATTTCTATCGTCGGAATAGATATCGCCGACAATCTCCTTTTCATCGAGATGTTCGCATTTCTCTATTCTGCCGTCCGGCAGGATAACCTCGCAGCTGTCATTATCCGCCATGCACTGGTTGGTACTAAGCCCCGGGTGATACTCCGTTTCGCGCAAGTAACCCAACTCACGAAGTTTATCCTCTATCCCATTTCTGTAGCTCAAAGCCTCTTCTCCCGAAGTGAACGCATGGATGTCACCCACCAGTTTTTTGAGCAGGGCGACATGCACACTTAATTCCGGCCTTGGGCCAAATCGCTCAGCCAGTTCTTCTACCACAGCGAATAAGTCATCCGCGTTGGCGCGGTCCATATTTAGGCGGACATTTACACACATACCCGCGTCGAGCGCGTGACCTATGTTATCCAGCACACGTCGATAAGGGCTTTGTTCATCGCAATTGATATAGGCTTTCGTCCGATTATAGTTCTCTTCAGTTCCGTCAATCGTAATCTGGGCACTGATAATATGCCAGTCACGTGCGGCTTTTTCGGCTACGGCAGTATCCAAATAGTAGCCATTACTTGTTATTATTGCATCAAAGGGAATGCCCCTTTCCTGTAGTGCACGGCTAATGATCTCTATCGGCTCTCGATTGAGCAATGGCTCTCCTCCGAACCAACTTATTGTCACCTTTTTCCCCTTGCAGACACGGGCGATGTATTCACCCACATCACGGGCAGTTTTTGCCGTCATAGTATATCGACGCATACCCATTTCGTAACAGTAAAAGCACCGCGCGTTGCAATCTGTCGTTGTAAGAATGGTAAAATGGCTTTTTCCACTGTTGCGCGTGCGCAGCAGCTTGGCAATGTGGCGCACTTCATCGGCCCATTTGCACTCGTCAAAGTCCTCCGGAACAAGGAACCAGCTTTTGATCAACTGCTGCGTTGTACTCTCAGAGTCCTCCCCCCGTCCGACAAGCACCAGCTCGCCTGTCAGGGTATGGCACAGCAGCACACCATCTTCACACGGAACTTTTACACAGTGCTTAGTATACCGATAGGAGGTATTCTCCACTGTGTTTTGGTGCCCGCAAATAGCGATAGTTGTTTTCATGGGTGCTTTGATCTGTTTCATAGCATTAGAAATCTTTCTTTTCGTAGTGGTGGCAGGAGGCAGACGGAATACACCGCCCGCCTCCTGCCGTTTTCAGTTTACGCGATGGAATTAACCATCAATAGGTTCAAGGATCGAATCCGTGCCATATTCAGGGCAAAAAGTTGCGCAGCCGGATGTGCAGATGATGTCATCCGCCTCAAAGGCCACAACGGTCATTACCGGAAGCTCAAACTTCTTCATAATGGGAACACCTTACCTTTCTATAAGATTCAATGATGCAAGGGTAGGCGGGGTATACATCCCGCCCGGATCCTTAATCAGTTGAAGTACGAACTTGCGCATTCGTAGTATTTTGCCAGTGCCTTGGACACATTGCCCAGTGTCGCATGATTCTGTGCAGCATAGGCGAAGGACATGGCCGACCAGGACCAGGTTTTCTCACTGCCGCCACATGTGACTTTCACATTAAATAGCTCATTCAAACGACCGGAAGGTATACCGGAGATGTCAACCTTCGTGTAGCCGGATGACAACTTGCTTACGTTAGACGCCCAATCCTTAAAGCTTGCATTATCGTTTGTAACATCAACTGTAAGGGTTTCATCGTTATTCGGTTTGAAGTAGAACACAAGATGAACCTGTTCTTTAAGGTTCAGAGACATCAGCGCAGATACTCCATTGACATTGCCAGTAGTAGTCCCAGCATAGCTATCGCTGATCCCAGCGGGTTCAAAGTAATCGGTTTCACCGTTCGCCAGCGAACTAAGATTGTAATTGAAATACTTCTGAGAATAGGTTCCGTAGTCCAGGGTAGCCTTGCAGAGGTTCACCAGTTTTTCGGGGTAGGTTCCGGAAGTAGCGTCAATCACAGTCTTGCAATACATCTGGATGGAATAGTAATTATTAATCACTTCATTATTGCCGCTGTCAGTGATTTTTACATTCACCT
>JAFPXK010000052.1 GCA_017412585.1 Oscillospiraceae bacterium | reverse complement strand
GTGTCGACAGCTTGAAGCGCAAATGCAGAAGCATGCAAACATGCTCCTGCATTTGCATGGATTTCATGTGAAGGGGGATTCCCATCCCCCTTCACAATCCCCCATGCGTGTCGAAACCTATCTACAAGTAACCTTTGTCTGCAAGCTGAGGTATCGTATTGTGTCAGCGCTCTTCCCGGAAGTAGCTGAGGCCCAGGGAGGCGGGGGGCAGATTCTCCCGCTTCTTGCGCAGGGACACGATGATCAGCACCACCAAGGTGATGGCGTAGGGCAGCATCTTGAACAGCTCCAGGGAGCTGCGGTTGAGGCCGGGGATGTACAGGTAGGCCCAGTACACCAGGCCGAACAGGTAGGAGCCCCAGATGGCGTTCAGCGGCTTCCAGGTGGCGAAGATGACCAGCGCCACGGCCAGCCAGCCCAGGCCCTCAATGGTGCCGTCGTTGGCCCAGGTGCCCTTGATGTAGTCCATGGTGTAGAACAAGCCGCCCAGGCCCGCGATGGCGGCGCCGATGATGATGGACAGATACTTATAGGCCGTCACGTTGATGCCGGCGGCATCGGCGGTGGCGGGGCTCTCGCCCACGCTGCGCAGGTTCAGACCCGTGCGGGTGCGGTTGAGGAAGCGGCTCAGCAGCACCGCCAGAATGATGGCCAGATACGCCATAAAGCCGTGGGCAAACAGCAGCGTGCCCAGGGTGCCCATGTAGCCCAGGGGGGTGTAGGCGATGTAGGCGCTGGAGGTGATGGGCACGGAGATCTGGCCCACGCCGCCGGCCAGCTTGTTGAGGCTGCCGCCGAAGAAGTTGGCCATGCCGCCGCCGAAGATGGTCAGCGTAAGACCGGTGACGTTCTGGTTGGCCCGGAGGGTGATGGTGAGGAAGGCGTAAATCAGCCCGCCGAAGGCGGCAAACAGGATGCAGCTTACGAAGCTGAGGATCAAACCCACCACAGGGGAGGCGCCGCCGTTCAATTCGTAGAAGAACGCGGCGATCAGACCGCCGATGGCGCCTAAATACATGATGCCGGGAATACCCAGATTCAGGTTGCCGGCCTTCTCAATGAGGATTTCACCCAGGGCGCCCAGCATGATCACGGTGCCGAAGGCGATGGCGGAGTTCATCAGTGCCAGAAATTGGGCTGTCATTTGGCCACCTTCTTTCCACGGAAATGAACAGTGTAGTTGACAAAGAACTCGCTGCCCAGCAGGAAGAACAGGATGATGCCGGTGATGATCTCGGACACGTCCTTGCTCAGGTTATAGCTGGAGGCGATGGCCTGGGCGCCCTTCTGCAGGAACACCAGCAGGAAGGAGAAAATCACCATGACCACGCTGTTGAACTGGGCCAGCCACGCCACGATGATGGCGGTGAAGCCCCGGCCGCCGGCGGTGCTGGTGGAGATGGAGTGGGACGCGCCGGACACGGCCACGAAGCCTGCCAGGCCGCAGATGGCACCGGAGATGATGATGGTGCGGACGTAGGCCCGGTTAACCCGGATGCCGGCGTAGCGGGCGGTGTTGACGCTGTCGCCGATGACGGAGATCTCAAAGCCCTGCTTGGACTTGTTCATATACAGGTACATGGCCACGGTGACCGCCAGGACGATGACCACGTTCCAGGCGTAATCGCCGTTCCAGCCCTTGGAGAGCATGTTAGGCAGCCAGCCGGCGTGGGTATTGGGATTGATGATGCCCACGGAGTTGGAGCCGAAGGGATTCTCCCACTTGGCCACGAAGAAGGCGGTGAGCCGGATGGCCAGATAGTTCATCATCAGGGTGAACAACGTCTCGTTGGTGTTCCAGCGGGCCTTGAAGAGGCCGGGGAACAGGCCCCAGATGCCGCCGGCGATAAGGCTCGTCAGGGCCATAATCAGCAGCAGCAGGAAGGTGGGCAGCTTGTTGAGATAAATCATGCAGGCGGCGGAGGCGATGGCGCCCACCAGAATCTGGCCCTCGGCGCCGATGTTCCAAAATCGCATCTTGAAGGCGGGGGCAAGGCCCACGGCGATGCACAGCAGCGTCATGGCGTCGCGGATGGTGACCCACATGCTCTTGTTGGTGCCCACCGCGCCCCGGGCCATGGTGGCGAACACGGCGGCGGGGTTGAGACCCGACACGGCGATGATCACCAGGCCGCTGACGATAAGACTCAGCAAAAAGGCGATGACACGGATGCCCCAGGCCTTCCAGGGGGGCAGCATTTCGCCCCGCTTGGCCATACGCAGCAGAGGCTCATGGACTTTTTTGTGCTCCATTATTCGGCGCCCTCCTTTCTATGCTGGGTCATCAGCAGGCCCACTTCCTCCTTGGTGATGGTGCGTCCGTCCACCACGCCGGAGACCTGGCCGCCGCACAGCACCACGATCCGGTCGCACAGTTCCAGCAGCACGTCCAGATCCTCGCCTACGTAGACCACGGCCCGGCCCTTCATCTTCTGCTCGGTAAGGAGATTATAAATGGTATACGAGGTATTGATGTCCAGGCCGCGGACGGCGTAGGCCGTCATCAGCACGGCGGGCTCCTGGGCGATCTCGCGGCCCACCAGCACCTTCTGCACGTTACCGCCGGACATGCGCCGCACGGGGAACTTGGTGCTGGGGGTCACCACCTCCAGCTCCTTCCAGATGCGGTTGGCCAGCTCCTCTGGGCCCTTGGTGTCCACGAAGATGCCCTTGCCCTTGCGCCAGGAGCGGAGCATCATGTTGCCGGTCATGCCCATGGTGCCCACCAGACCCATGCCTAAACGGTCCTCGGGGACGAAGGACATGGCGATGCCCGCCTTGCGGATGTCCATGGGGTCCATGCCCACCAGGGACAGGGGCCGGTGTTTGGGCTGGCCCTTGTCGTCGGTCTCGGCATAATCCACGTCGGGATCGTAGTAGAGGATTTTGCCCTCCTTCACTGGGTAGAGGCCGGCGATGGACTCCAGCAGCTCCTTCTGGCCGGAGCCGGCCACGCCGGCGATGCCCAGAATCTCGCCGGAATTGGCGGTGAAGCTCACGTCGTCCAGCCGCTTGACGCCCAGCTCATCATAGGCCGTGACGTGCTCCAGCACCAGACGGGGGGTGGGGTTGACGGGCAGGGGGCGGTCGATATTCAGGCTGACGCTGCGGCCCACCATCATATCGGTGAGGGACTGCTGGTTGGCGTCCTTCGTGGCCACGTCGCCGATATACTCGCCCTTGCGCAGGATGGCCACCCGGTCGGACACATCCAGCACCTCGTGGAGCTTGTGGGTGATGATGATGAGGGATTTGCCGTCGCGCTGCATGTTGCGCATGATGGCAAAGAGCTTGTCGGTCTCCTGGGGGGTGAGCACGGCGGTGGGCTCGTCCAGAATGAGGATGTCCGCGCCGCGGTAGAGCACCTTCACGATCTCCACCGTCTGCTTCTGTGAGACGGACATATCGTAAATCTTCTGGTTGGGCTGGATGTCGAAGCCGTACTTCTCGCAGATCTCCTTCACCCTCTGGCCCGCCTTTTTCAGATCCAGGCGGCCCTCCTCCTCCAGGCCCAGGACGATATTCTCCGTGGCGGTGAACACATCCACCAGCTTGAAGTGCTGGTGGATCATGCCGATGCCGTTATCGAAGGCATCCTTGGGGGAAGCGATGGTGACGGGCTTGTCGTGTACGTAAATCTGGCCTTCGTCGGGATAGTAGATACCGGAGAGCATGTTCATGAGGGTGGTCTTGCCGCTGCCGTTCTCGCCCAGCAGGGACAAAATCTCGCCCTCGTGCAGTTCCAGGTTGATGCCGTTATTGGCCACCACGCTGCCGAACCGCTTGGTGATGTTCTCCATCCGAATGGCGTTCTTCACAGGTTCCAAGGCTGTCATCCTTTCTTTCGGTCAGGCGCACCGGGAGCGCCCGAACGGAATTCGATACCAAGGGTATTTTAGCATATTCCCGGCATCTTGTAAATCAAAATCCACAAAAATTTTTTGGAAACTACAAAATTTATGTGAGTTTTCAATAAGAAAACCCGGGCCGCCCGAAGGCGGCCCGGAAGGCGTTCAAGAGGTACTCAGCCCCTTGCGGCGGGAGCGGCGGGAGCTTAGTTCAGCTCGGTGATGCCGTCGATGCGCAGACCGAAGGAAGGAGCGGAGATGTACTCGGACTCGTGATAGTAACCGTCCACGATGCCCTCGTTGGTATCGTTGACCCAGTCGCCGTCGGAGTCGAAGGTGAAGGCGGAGGTGACGGTCTCACCGCCCACGGTGAAGGTGGAGGTGTCGAACACGTGGAGGGTGCCGGCCTTGATGGCGGCCTCGGCCTCGGCAACGGCCTCAGCGGTGCCCTCGGCTACCTCGGGGCCCAGGGCGGTGATGCCCACAGCGCCGGACTCATAGCCCTCGGCCCAGTCGGTAGCGATGGGCTCGCCGGCCAGGAAGGCCTTGAACAGGTAGGTGTAGAACACGCTCCAGTCGTTGGTGGAGGAGGTCAGCGCAGCGGTGGGGGCGGCAGCCAGCATGTCGATGTTGTAGCCCACGGAGTAGACGGGGGTGCCGTTGTCCTTGGCGGTCTGGACAGCCTTGGGGGCGCCGGTGGAGTCAGCGTGCTGACCGATGATGCAGCAGCCGCGGGCCATGAGGGCCTCGGCGGCCTTGCCCTCCTCCTGGATATCGAACCAGGAGTTGGTGTACTGCACGTCCATGTGAGCCTCGGGGACGATGCTGCGGATGCCCAGGAAGAAGCCGGTATAGCCGGAAACCACCTCAGCATAGGGGAAGGCGCCAACGTAGCCGATGTAGGGATCGGTGACCAGGCCGGCGTCCATCATTTCCTTCAGCTTCATGCCGGCCACGATGCCGGAGACGTAGCGGGACTCAAAGGTCAGGTTGAAGGCGTTGTGGAAGTTGGGCAGGCCGGACTTCATGGCGGTGTCGCCGGTCATGGCCACGAACTCCACGTCGGGGTTCTCGGAGGCGGCCTGCTGCGTGTAGGACTGGTGGCTGTAGGAGTTGGTGATCACCAGGGTGCAGCCCTGGTCCACGCACTCGATGCACTTGTCGTAGCACTCTTCGTTCTCGGGGATGTTGTAGTTCCAGACGATGTTCTCGTCGGTGAGGCCGCAGGCAGCGGCGGCCTTGCGGATGCCCTCGATGTGGGCGTAGGTGTAGCCCTCGTTTTCATCGCCCACCAGGACGACGCCGATCTTCACGGGGGCAGAGGTCTCCTCGCCACCTTCATTGGAGGGTGCGGGAGTCTCGTTGGTGTTTCCGCCGCAGGCGGCCAGGCACAGCACCATGACCAGGGCGAGGATCAATGCAAGAAACTTCTTCATTCTTTTTTCCTCCTTTTTTAATGTGGGATGCGGGGCTGAAAGTAAGATTAAAGTTGCCCCGCACCTGAATAACGGGCGTCGCCCGACATTCACAGAGAATGGCTCCGATAAGGGTATTATAAGTGAAAATGCACAGGATTTCAATACAAAAAGGACGCTATTTTGACATTTCTTTTCAATGACTGGCAGTAATAATTGCGATGGGGGAGAAAGTTGCACAAATTAAGGGGGCTTATTTTGTGGAAAATAGGCAAGGGTTGTGTGAAAAACCTGACAAGCGGGATTTCGTCACTGGTGGATGCGAGTGTCTGTTTTCCCGGCGATGCCTGCGGCGGAGCGCCGCAGGCGCATTTGCTGCGCAAATGGCCATGATTTTATGTACAGGAAGGCCAATCGCCGGAGCAAAAGGGGGGCGTGCCATACCAGAGGCGGAGCGAACGGATCACTGGTGGATGCGGGTGCCGGTGGTGCCGGCGATGCCTTCCTGGGCCTTTTGCAGCAGGGTGATGAGGGCGGTGCGGCCGGGGCGGGACAGGGCGAACTTCTCCGCCGCCTGGACCTTGGGCAGCATGGAGCCCTTGGCGAACTGGCCCTGGGCGACGTATTCCTCCACCTGGGCGGGGGTGAGATCGTCCAGATCCTGCTGGTCGGGGGTGTTGAAGCGGATGGCCACCTTCTCCACGGCGGT
Source organism: Oscillospiraceae bacterium (assembly GCA_017412585.1). Classification (GTDB taxonomy): domain Bacteria; phylum Bacillota; class Clostridia; order Oscillospirales; family Oscillospiraceae; genus Vescimonas. The sequence goes on along the minus strand of JAFPXK010000052.1, from coordinate 1,245 downwards.
GAGGATCACCAGCACGTCGGCCTCCAGCAGCTCGGCCAGCAGCTCGGAGCCGAAGTCCTTGTCGATGACGGCGGGGACGCCCCGGAGCTGACCGTTTTCGCGGATGACGGGGATGCCGCCGCCGCCTACGGCGATGACCACGTGGCCGGCGTTGCACAGGGCGCGGACGGAGTCGATCTCCACGATGTCCACGGGCTTGGGGGAGGGCACCACCTGGCGGTAGCCCCGGCCGGCGTCCTCCACCATGGTGTAGCCCCGCTGGGCGGCGATGCGCTCCGCCGTCTCCTTATCGTAGAAGGCGCCCACGGGCTTGGTGGGATTCCGGAAAGCGGGGTCCTCCGGGGAGACCACCACCTGGGTGACCACGGTGGCTACCGGCTTGGCGATATGGCGGCGGGAGAGCTCGTTGTCAATGGCCTGCTGGAGATGGTAGCCGATGTAGCCCTGGGACATGGCGCCGCACTCGGGGAAGGGCATATCCGCCTTGATGGCGCCGCTCTCGGCGGCGGTGGAAAGGCCCAGGTTGATCATGCCCACCTGGGGGCCGTTGCCGTGGGCAATGACCACCTCGTTGCCGTCGGCGATCAGGTCCACGATGGCGCTGGCGGTCTCGGTGACCAGATGGAGCTGCTCGGCGGCGGTGTTGCCCAGGGCGTTGCCGCCCAGGGCGATGACGATTCTTTTGCTCATTTTAATATAGTACCTCTCTACGCATATAGGGAGATAGCGGGAACGCTGCCGCTCCCGCTATCCCGTTGTTTTTTAGAAAATCTTGCGCTTTTCCTTGCCCTCGTCCAGCTCCATCAGAGCCTTGACGGGGTCCTTCACCTGGGCCAGGAAAATCATGGCCGCAATGACGTAGGGCTTGTAGCTGGCCTGCTTGTACAGGGGCACCAGATAGCGGTCGAACACGGAGTTGTCCACCTCGCCCTCGGGGCAGCTGAGGCCGGAGATGTCGGCGGGCAGGCAGTGGAGGTACAGGGCCTTGCCGCCCTTGGTCAGCTTCATCATCTCCTCGGTGCAGGCCCAGTCCTTGTGCTGGGCGTTCTGGGCCAGGAGGCGCTGCTCCAGGGCGTCGATGCCCGCCTTGTCGCCGGCGGCGTAGAGCTTGGTGCGCTCTTCCATGGCAGCAAAGGAGGCCCAGCTCTTGGGATAGACGATGTCCGCATCCCGGAAGGCTTCCTTCATATCGTTGGTCTTGTGGAATTGGGAGCCGTACTTCTGGCAGTTGCGCCGGGCCACGTC
>JAFPXK010000051.1 GCA_017412585.1 Oscillospiraceae bacterium | reverse complement strand
GAGAGGACCGGGATGGACGTACCTCTGGTGCGCCAGTTGTTCTGCCAAGGGCATAGCTGGGTAGCTATGTACGGACGAGATAAACGCTGAAAGCATCTAAGCGTGAAACTCTCCCTAAGATGAGATCTCTCATCCTTTATGGAGTAAGGGCCCAGAAAGACGATCTGGTTGATAGGCAGGAGGTGGAAGCACGGTAACGTGTGCAGCTGACCTGTACTAATAGCCCGAGGGCTTGACCTACAATATGCAGGCAATCTAAGCCTTACTCAAAGACATGACGATACATTGTTCGGTTTTCAGGGTGCAATACATGAATAGTTGGTGCTGATTAGGGCGAGGGTCCACCCGTTCCCATCCCGAACACGGAAGTTAAGCTCGCTTCTGCCGACAATACTTGGCTGGAGACGGCCCGGAAAGATAGGTAGCGCCAACACAAGAGAGAGGTCATCCAAACGGATGGCCTCTCTTTTTGCATCATATTGTTACGGTTTGCGCATAGCCTCCGTAGGGGCGGGGCTCTGCTCCGCCCGCTTTCTTCGGGGTGAGACTTCGTCTTTGTAGGGGCGGACGACACTGTCCGCCCCATTTAGGTGGTGGCTCGGGATGAGCACCATCCCGTGACAGGTGCGTAGGGCGGGACTACCCCAAGGGCACTGGCTCCACATACCGCTCATGCTTCGCGGTGTGTCGCTGGCGCTATGTGTCCCGCCAGACCCGTTCCGTGCCACATTGTAGGGGCGGGGCTCTGCTCCGCCCGTTGCTTCGGGGTGATACTCCGTCTTTGTAGGGGCGGACGACTCTGTCCGCCCCGTTTAGATAAGGCAGCGCCAGCGCAACCAGGAGGTCATCCGAAAGGATGACCTCCTGGTTTTCCCGGAAGGAGTGAGCGGACAATGAACGGGGGATGGTGCGTAATATCATCCGTCCTGTGGTGCTGCGGTCCTTACCGCACCACCCACGTCCGCACCACTTCACCGTTCACCACCTGCCGCACCTCAAAGGTAACGGCAGGTGCTTCTTCTGCCTCCGGCACATATGTCACGCCGAAGAAATCACACACCGCCATGGCGGTCTCCCGGGCGATGTCGTCCATGCTGTCCACCAGCCATTGCGCCTCCTCCCGGTTGTCGTGGAAACCGAATTCCGGCAGCACGGCGGCCATCTTGGTGGCCTTCAGCTCATAGAGCCCGCTGCTCTCCACCAGCTTCTCACTCTTGCCGGGGGACAGGGGCGCGATGCGGTCCTGGATCAGCTTGCCAATTCTCCGGGACTTGTCGCTGGGGTAGCAGTGCACCCTCGTCCCCGCCACGGTGCCGTCAAAGCCGTTGGTGTGGAGGGCGATGTAGAGGTCGGCGCCCCAACCGTTGCCTTCGGCCACACGGTCGTACATGTTGCCGTACTGCATGTTCTTCACGGCGAAGCCGCACCGAAGCAATTCCTTCTCCAGCAGGTCCGCGCAGCGGCACATCTGCTCATGCTCGTTGGTACTGCGTCCCTGGTACAGCGCCTGGGGATGGTATGCGTTGCTGCTTCTGTCCTCCGGGGACAGGGCGATCTTATAGGCCATTGTCGTTCTCCTCCATCTTGCCGTTGCCGGGCAGGATCACCTGCTTGTCCACCGGTACCGCCTCCGGCGCCTCCACGCCCTCGTCGGTCTTTTTGCGGAGGGCGTCCAACATGTTTTTGACAAAGGCGGGGTAGGGCACCCCCATAATGGCGGTGTTTTCCAGAATGGACAGCCCCTCGTTGGCAATGTAGAACAGGCACACTGCCGTGCGCACATAATCTATGCCCATGGTTCTGTCCATCATGGCCCCCAGCAGCACCATCAGCAGGATCACCGCCTTGCGCAGCAGCCCCTTGAAGCCCGCCGCCGAGCTGACGCCGCCGCTGCCGGTCTTGGTGCTTTTGTGCCACACCGCCGCCACCAGCACGCCGGTGACGTAGTCGATGGCCATGAGGATCAGGAGGGTGGACAGGGCAGCGTCCCAGCCCCCCAGGGCCCCGGCGATGGCGGAGCCTGCGGCAGCAAGCGCCGCCAGAATCACGTCTTTCATTTCACTCATTACCTTTCCTCTTGAATCGTCCATTTTACGCCCCAGATACGATAGGGCGCTGTATACGCAGGGCCGGAGTAACCGTCTTTTGTTGAGGCATTTCCGAAACAGATTTGCCCGTCTCGTGCCGAAAGAATCCGCCGTTTCCCCACGTCGCTCCATCCCAAAGCGCCGTCAATGCTGCTTCCGGCAATGAAATCTCTGTAGCTCTCGAAGAAGGGCACATAAACGACGCAGGAATAATAACAGGGTTCGACTATAACGTGGTTAGCAAACTGCACAAGATAGGCGCTGTAGCCTGTGGGCAAATCCACCGTCAAGCTACTTGGCCGGAGTTCACCATGATTCTCCCACAGAAGCTCCGGCGCACCGCCGCCGCCGAAAGTCACCGCATTTCCGATGATGCTCATGCCGTCACCTCCGTCACGGTACACTGAATGGTGCCGCCCTCCTGGGGTTGGGCACCCAGAGCATAGGCCGTCAGCGTGCCGCTGTTATTCTCTACCCACAGCGCCGTCACGCCCCAGCCCTGCATCACCAGCCGCTGGGCGGCGAAAAGCTGCAAGTCCACCCGGCTGTTGGCCGTGACGGTGGCCCCCGTCACGGTGACAGTCTGGGAGTAGACGCCGCTGCTCTCGCTCCAGGTGGTGCCGAATACCACATCGCCAAGCTGCACCACCGGCTGCTTGCCCGCCAGCGCCGCCGCCACACCGCCGGAGGTCACCAGCGCCGCGCTGCCCGAGGCGGGAGCGCTATCCACCGCCTGGGCGGTGACGCTGCCGCCGCTGCCCACCAGCACGCCGCTGAAGGTGGTGGCCGTAGCGGCATTGATGACGTTGGGCCCCTGGGGGCCTGCGGGGCCCTGAGGCCCCGCCAGACTGCCCAGATTCACCCAGCCGCTGCCGTCCCACACATAGATTGCATTGCTCACTGTTGTGCCCACGGCGTAGGCGTCCCCTACCGCCGCGGTGGGGTGGGCGGCCTGGAGGGCCGCCAGGGTGGCGTACAGCCCCATGACGATGAGTCCGTGTCCGTCCTCACCGTCTGCGCCGTCCGCACCGTCCTCGCCGTCAAAAACACCGCTGTCCGCATCATCACGCACGCTCTGGGCGATGGCCTGGGCCGTCTCCGCCGCCAGCAACACCTGCTGGGCCAGGGTGGGGGTAATGTCCGCCGCTTCCTCTGCCACTTCCGCCCCCAGCAGTACCATGCCGCAGTCGCAGAAGGGGGTGGGGGCGGGCCAGGTGGCGCCGCTGCCCGTGGCGCCGTACACACCGATATACAGCGTCCGTCCCGGTGTGTGCAGTACCTCCGCCGGAATCACGGCCCCGCCGTTTTCATCCAGCACCATCTGCCGCTCCACGTCGCCGCAGCGAAACACCGCCGTCTTCCCGCTGATGGCGTCCCACGCCTCGTCAAAGGCGAAGTCCACCGGCGCGCCTGCCATCCCGGTGGTGACGATGGTGCGCTGCAGGCAGCGAATGGCGCTGCCGTTCACTGTCAGCTTCATTTTCGCCCCCTCCTTTTTACACCGTCATGGCCAGGGCGTTGCCGCTCCGGCGGGACGCGGTGGCCGTACTGGCGGTTTTGGCGGTGGATTTGACGGCTTTTGCGGCGGATTTGGCAGCCGCGGTCGCCGCCTTCTGGGCCGCCTGGTACTGCTTTACGTAGTCCTGATACTGCCGGTAAGCCTCCTTGTCTGCCGCCAGCATGGCGTTATACTCCGCCCGCAGGTCGCTGCCCTCGTTGTGATAGCGGCTGTAGGCCTGCTGGTACAGGGTGGGCAGCACGCCCCACAGCTTGTTGACGTAGTTCAGATAGCTCTGCTGCGCCGCGCTGAGGCCGTAGCTGGAGGCGTAGCCACCGGTGAGAGCGGCGGCGCGGCCCAGGGTATCGTCCCGGGCCTGAGCGGCGGCGGTGGTGTACTGTCTGCGGTAGTAGCGGTACATCGCATCCTCCTCCGGGTCATAGGTGAAGGTGGGACGGTTGATCATGGTCTCGTACAGCGTTGCTATCCGTCCGCCCACCGGGGACTCGTACCGGCCCACGCCGCCTCCCTTTTGGAAGAGGCTGTTCATGGTCTGCGGCCCAACGACGCCATCCACCTGCAGGGCGTTGCGGCTCTGGTAATCCCGCACGGCGGCAGCCGTCTCCGCGCCGTAAATGCCGTCCACCGCCAGGCTGTACCCGGCGGCGTTAAGCTGCTTTTGCAGCGAGGCCACCTCGTCGCCCCGGCTGCCGTAGGATAAATTGGTCAATGGAATTCCTCCTTTTTATGTCTGGTTCACCATACGGTTTACGTACTGGGCCAGCGTCTCACCCCCCAGGTCAATGGCGCCTGGGCCGCCGGTGACGGACAATGCTGCCGTGGCCATGCCGGTGCCATCACCAACGGTGACGGGGGCGTTCACCGCCCCGGTGAGAGATACCTGCCCTATCCGGATGGCGCCTCCGGCGATCTGCTCTCCGCTGAAGGCGGCCTTTTGCAGGCTGCGCTGCACCAGCGCCCGGATTTCCCGGGCCGACAGCGTGGCCTCCAGCGCCCCGGCGCCACTGTCATCGGCGGTGCCGGTCATGTCCTGCAGCAGCAGGTTCAGCCGCTCCGCCGTCTGGTACAGGTAGTCGTATAAATCGTCCCCGCCGCTGCGCAATTCGGGCGGGGGAAGGGGAAAACGCTCTGTCACCATAGCTGGTCGCTGCCCCCTTCCCAGTAGGCGGCGATGGCGTCCAGCCGACAGGGCCGGTTGCCGCTGAGACGCAGATACAGGGCGTTGCACCGCCGAGGCTGCACCGGCAGCACGAAGCTGGCCTGGCCGTGACCCTCGTAGGTGCCGCCCTTCTCCCAGGGCCCGTCGTCATAGCGCACCTGGAGATGGAACCGTCCCCGGGTCTCGCACCGCACCACGAACCGCCTTACGTACTGGCTGCCCGGCGACCGGGCCTGCAGCGGCCCGCTCTCCGCCGCCCACTCCATAGGTGCATCGCTGTCTCCGCCGTCCATGGCAAAGAGCCTGCCCTCCGCCGTCAGGCAGTAGAGCTGTCCGTCCCACAGGGCAAAGGCGGCGGCGTGGGTGGCGTCCTGTCGGTGCCAGATGCGGCGCTGCACGTCATAGGTGAATAGATGCCATGTGCCGTTGTCGCTGCGGCGCATGGAGATGTAGTAGCACCCGTCCCAGCCGCCGGCCGCGGCGCTGTCGTACACCACCCTGCCCAGATCGGCGGACACCGCCCGGGGCAGGGACCCGGTGTAGGCGCACACCCCCTGGGGCGAGAGATAGTACAGCGTCTCGTCCACGATCTGCAGGCTGCGGTGACATCCCGCCGCCACGCCCCGGCAGCCCAGAGACACGATGCGGTGGGCGCCGGTGGCGGAGGGGTACACCTTCTCCAGCACGTTTGCCTTGAAAAACAGGGGCTGTGAGCCGTAGGTCACCGCCCCGGTCCAGGGACCGTCGCTGCCCCGGGCGGCGGCGTAGCTGTCGGTGGAAAGGCCCTGATAGCACCGCCAGTTGCGGAAATCCCCCAGCTTGCAGGCGTAGATTTCGTTCACCTGCTGCCCGTCCACCGTGCCGTAGCGGCAGCCCCAAATTCGGTTGTCGCACTCCGTCACGAAGTCCATGTCCGGCACCGTCCGGGCCACGGTGATCCGCCCGTAGCAGCTACGGGTGGCGGCCACCATCCCCGGGATCACCACAAAGTCGCTCTCCGCCGCCTCGGCGGGGAACACGCCGTTGAGGCTCTCGTCGCTGAAGCCGGACACCTCCAGCCCGTCGCCACTTTGCAGTCCCGCGCCGATGCCGGGGGAGGCCAGCTTCACGTAGGTGGGGCTCTCCACCTCCCAGGCGGCGCTGTCGGTGCGCCATGTCTTCAGCTCCGGCGGCGTCACGGAGGTGTCCAGCCACCGCTCTCCGCCGGCGGGATTGGCGGGAGCGGTGGCGGAGCGGGTGCAGGTGATGTCGCTGCCGTCAGCGGCGCACAGCGTCACCACAGCGGAGGAAACCGTGTTCACCTGCTCCATGCTGCCACAGTCGGTGACGTCCGCCGTGTTTACGTATTTTTTGTCGGGCCACACCAGCAGATACGCCCCCATGGACACCATCTGCTTCTCGCCCTCCGTCAGTCCCAGCTCCACCGCCACGTCGTCGTGGCGCAGCTTGCTGCCGCTGACGTACCACAGATGTTCCTTGGCCAGCAGGCCGCCTCCGGCGTCGGTGACGCTTACCTCCCGCCGGGGCAGCCGGGTGGACAGGGCGGGGTAGCGGTGGGCGGAGAGATTCTCCTCCCAGGCCCACTGGCCCGCCACCGGGGTCTCCGTGGCGCAGAAGCCGCCGAAGCGATCCAGAAACCGCACCGTGGCACCCTTCTGCCGCATTCTCACCATCTGCTCCATCACAGCACCCTCCACCGTGTGGCGTCGCTGACGGGCATGTGGGCGCGGCGCAGGGCGTTGCAGTAGTTCCGCAGGGCACTGTCGTAGGCCGCAGCCGCGTCGTTGAACCGCTCCGTCTCGCTGTTGGCCTGGGCCACCTTGGCCTGGAGATACAGCACGTACAGCTCGCTGTAAGGATCCTCCACCAGCAGCACCGTCTCCGGCAGCAGCGGCCCCGGGGCGTCTGCCGCCATGCCCTCGTGGCGGGTGATGACCTGCTCGTACAGCTGCCCCTCCAGGGCGGCGAGCCACTGGAGCTTCCGCTCGGTGGAGAAGGTGTTGGGCGTCAGCTCGTCCAGGGTCGTCAGCACTTGGTTTACTGTCATAGCGTCCCTCCTTACACTTCCTGCTCGCTCTCCTTGGCTGAGCGCTTCAGCTCTGCCATCATGGCTTCGCTGCGGTCGGCGGCAAAATCCGCCATAGCCCGGGAGTGCATAATCACCTCATAGATGGGCAGGGGCACGTCGTGGCTCTGCCCGTCCCGGGGAATCTGAAAATGCCGGTCGTTGACGCTGACCCACTGGAAATTCTGCTCGTTCTTGCTATGGCGGGGCAGCGTCACCTGCCGCATCTCCTGCCAGGGATCGTACCCCTGGACGCTTTTCTTTTCAGACATGGAAACATCCTCCTTTTTTGATAGAAATGGGGCGGAGCAGCCCGTTTCCGACCGCTCCGCCCGGTGGCGTCAGTTGGCCACGTCCTCGTCGGAATAGTGGCTGCAGCTCTCCACCCGCACCATGCGGTCCTCATAGAGCACCTTGGCGCCGTTGGTGGTCAGCTTGTAACCCACGGTGCTGAACTGGTCCAGGGGGCCGCCGGCCTCGCTGGCGCTGTGGAGGATCATCTGGAGGCCGCCGCCCTGCAAATCGATGCAGCCGAAGGCGTCCTTGCCCAGAAACAGCGTGGCGTACACCGCCAGACGGCCATTGTTGCCGTCGCTGGGGCAGGTGCTGTCACGGAACACCTTGGCCTGGCTGGACTCCACGAACCGCACGCCGTCCAGCTCGCCGATCTCGCCGGAGAAGATCTCCTTCGTACCGGCGTACTTGTGGTACTCGACCCAGTCCTTGTGGGAGGTGAGATCGTAAGCCACGCTGGGATGAATGATGGCCACGTACTTGCCGTCGATGGTGGGGGCATGGAGCTTCTTCAGCTTGGTCTTGGCCCGCTTCACGGTGTCGGGGGTCAGCACGGCGGTCTTGTCCAGGCCGCTGCGCTGGGACACGTCGGTGGCCACGCCGCTGACCATCTTCTGGGCGTACAGCACGTTGGTGCCGGTCATCAGGTCGTTGCGGCACAGCTCATCCTCGGTGCGGCCCGCGGAGGCGGACAGCTCCACCTGTGCCTCCATGGCCACAGGGTCGATGGCGGTGAGGTCCAGCATGTCGGAGATGGCCACGTAGGTGCCGTACTGGCTCACCTCGTCGGTCAGGGTGGACATGCCCAGCTTCTGGCCGGTGGGGATCACGCCCTCGGTGAGCTGGGAGGCGGGGGCAATGGTGTTGAACTTGCGCCACTCCACCGTCTTGCCGCTGCCCCGGGGCAGGGGCGTGCGCTTGGCGAACTGGCTGTGTACCATCTCCGCCTTGGCGTTCTCCAGCAGCGCGGTGTTGTAAAAGGTCTTGTTCTCCGGCGACAGGGTGTTGCTGCCGGAAAAGGCTTCGTAAGTGCCGTCGTAGGCGTTTACGTACTGGTTGGTGGCGTTCACCAGCGTGCCGCCGTCAGCGAAGCGCTGGAGATCCATGAAATTGTGCATGATGTGTTCTCCTTTCAAAATGAAACTCTCTCTCCCCGCAGCACCCGGCGGCGCACGTCCTCGATCCGCCGCGCCGTCATGCGTGTGGGGTCAGGCG
>JAFPXK010000050.1 GCA_017412585.1 Oscillospiraceae bacterium | reverse complement strand
CGGGCCAGTACCAGTTACCGGTCAGGTTATCCTGATCAGCATTGGCGGGGATGGAAGCATAGTTGGGAGCCTCCACGGCAGCCAGACCGCAGGTGTTGCACTTGTAGCCCACGATGCCCTTGACGGGATCCACAACAGGGATAGCAACGTGAGGAACCTTGGCCTCGTCCAGGTCGTACTCGGTCTTAGTAGCGGTGACAAACTTGTCGCCAACCTTCAGGGTCACAGCGCCAGCCTTGGCAGCCTCATAGACGATGCCATCAGCATCCACATAATAGGTCTGCTTGGCATCCAGGTTGTACTGACCGCACTTGGTGCCCACGTTGGTCACGGCAGTAGCGCCAGTGTAGTCAACAGAGCTGGTGAGCAGATCCAGATACAGCAGCACGCTCTTGCCAGCCTCGTCATAGGTGACGACGACGTCAGCCTTGGCCAGGGAGTCGACCAGAGCATACTCGCCATCGACAGCGGAAAGGGTGTAGTAAGCGATGTTACCGCTGATAACATTGCCCTTGCTATCCTTGGTCTCAGCGGCGGGAGTGTAGTCGACGTTGGTAGCGGTAGCCGTAGCACCCTTAGAGGTGGCCTTGGCATACACATTCTTCAGATAGTTACCAGTGACTTCACTAGCGAAAGCGACGGTGCCCAGAGCCAGGACCAGAGCCAGGCACAGCACCAGAGCAACAATCTTCTTCATTGTTTTTTCCTCCATTAAAAATTTTAGATTTGTTCGGTTGGATAACCCATCCTTTTACGATCTGCATTATAGCAAGGGAAAAGGAGAGCGTCAAGGGATTTGGGAAATCTGTAACCATTTGTAACCTTTGTTACCGGGGTGTCACCGAGGGGGAATGGTTCTATTTGGGCGTGGGTGGGCGTCGCCCCCTCATCCGGCCCTGCGGGCTGCCTCGTGCTCTCGTTGCGGCAAACCGATTTCCAGACCCTTCGGGCCGTGGAAATCGGGCCGCTGCCTTGCGGCGGGCACGCTTCATCCGCCACTGGCGGCGCTGTGCCCGCACGCCCCTACGGAGGGTGGGGCGCCGCTTTCATATCACCGGACGGGGCGGATTATTCTCCCCGGGTTGGCGGGACACATAGCGCCAGCGACACACCGCGAGGTACGAGCGGATTGTGGAGCCAGTGCCCTTGGGGTAGTCCCGCCCTACGAATGGTTGTCGTTGCCGGGCGGCATGTGACCGGGTGTGGCGGAGGCCCACGGCGGGGTTGGGCGGAGCAGAGCCCCGCCCCTACGGAGGGTTGTTGTTCGGACGCAGGTGGACGTCGCCCCCTCATCCGTCACGGCCTTTGGCCGTGCCACCTTCTCCCCAAGGAGAAGGCGGCACGGGATTTTGTTACCGCTCGCCATCCATCCGGCCGGGCGGTTTTCGTTACCGGGGTGCGGGCCGCCGAGTCGTCGGCCCCTACGGCGGGATCGATGCCGTGTGCCATTCAACCAACCTGGGTTGGTATCGTTACCTGGGCGGCGGGCGATTCGTGAATCGCCCCTACGGTGTAATCGTGGCGGCATCGTTTTTTTCGTAGGGGCGCTTCATGAAGCGCCCGTTTGCCGATTGGCGGGGTTGCGAGGGGCAGGGCAATGCGTAGGGCGCGACGACTACCCCAAGGGCACTGGTTCCGGCAGCCGCTCGTACCTCGCGGGCCGTCACTGGCGCTCGGCGCGCCGTTGCCTTCCCCCCCAGGGGGAAGGCGGGGACGTATCTTTATGCCATCACTCCGCTTTTTCGATGACCACTTTGCCGTCCCGGAGGGTGGCGCGGGCGGTGTCGCCTTGCTTGAGCTTGCCCTCCAGCATCAGCTCGGCCACGGCGTCCTCCACCGTGTTCTGGATGGCCCGGCGGAGGGGACGGGCGCCGTACTGGGGGTCGAAGCCGCCCTTGGCCAGGGCCGCCACAGCGTCGTCGTCAGCGGTGAGGGTGATGCCCTGCTCCGCCATACGGGCGGCGGTGCGGCTGAGCATGCCGCGGGCAATGCGGACGATGTCCTCCTCGGTGAGCTGGCGGAAGACGATGGTATCGTCGATACGATTCAAAAACTCGGGCTTGAAGGTGCGGCGCAGCTCCGCCATGACAGCCTCGCGGATGCGGTCGAAGCGACCGGCGTCCTCCTTCTCCTCCCCGGCGGCAAAGCCCAGAGGGGCGGTTTCGGCGGCGGTGATGGCACGGGCGCCCACGTTGGAGGTCATGACGATGACGGTATTCTTGAAATCCACCCGGCGGCCCTGGGAATCGGTGACCACGCCGTCCTCCAGGATCTGCAGCAGGATGTTCCACACGTCCTCATGGGCTTTTTCGATCTCATCGAAGAGCACCACGGAATAGGGCTTGCGGCGCACCTTCTCGGTGAGCTGGCCGCCCTCCTCGTGGCCCACGTAGCCGGGAGGCGAGCCCACCAGGCGGGACACGGTGTGGCGCTCCATATACTCGGACATATCAATGCGGATCATGGCGTTTTCATCGCCGAACATGGCCTCGGCCAGGGTCTTGCACAGCTCGGTCTTGCCCACGCCGGTGGGGCCCAGGAACAGGAAGGAGCCGATGGGGCGCTTGGGGTCCTTCAATCCCACACGGCCACGGCGGATGGCACGGGCCACGGCGGCCACAGCCTCATCCTGGCCCACCACGCGCTGATGGAGGGTGTCCTCCAGGTGCAGCAGGCGCTGGCCCTCGTCCTCGGTGAGGCGGGTGACGGGGATGCCCGTCCAGCCGGACACCACGGAGGCGATGTCGTCGGCGGTGACGGCCCGGCTGCTCTGCTGGCGCTGCTTGCGCCAGTTCTCCCGCTCGATGTCCACCTGCTCCTGGTAATTTTTCTCAATATCCCGGAGCTGGGCGGCCTTTTCGTAGTCCTGGGCGGCGATGGCCTGGCTCTTCTCCCGGTGGAGGGTGGTGATCTTCTCCTCCAGGCTCTTCAGATCCGGGGACATGGCCTCCGCCTCCAGGCGGACGCGGCTGGCGGCCTCGTCCATCAGGTCAATGGCCTTGTCGGGCAGGTAGCGGTCGTTGATATACCGGGCGGACAGCTCCACGGCGGCGGTGACGGCCTCGTCGGTGATGGTCAGGTGGTGGTGCTGCTCGTAGCGGTCCTTGAGGCCCATCAGAATCTGCACGCTGGCCTCACGGGAGGGCTCGCCCACGGTGACGGGCTGGAAGCGGCGCTCCAGGGCGGCGTCCTTCTCGATGTATTTGCGGTACTCATTGAGGGTGGTGGCGCCGATGACGCGAATCTCGCCACGGGAGAGGGCGGGCTTCAAAATATTGGCCGCGTCCACGGCGCCCTCGGCGGAGCCGGCGCCCACGATGGTGTGGAGCTCGTCGATGAAGAGGATGACGTTGCCCGCCTTTTTCACCTCTTCCAGGGTGTTTTTGATGCGCTCTTCAAACTCGCCCCGGTACTTGGTGCCGGCCACCATGCCGCTGAGGTCAAGGGACAGGATGCGCTTATCCAGCAGCTCCTCGGGCACGTCGGCGGACACGATGCGCTCAGCCAGGCCCTCGGCGATGGCCGTTTTGCCCACACCGGGCTCGCCGATCAGGACGGGATTGTTTTTCGTCTTTCGGCTCAGGATGCGCACCACGTCGCGGATCTCGCTGT
>JAFPXK010000049.1 GCA_017412585.1 Oscillospiraceae bacterium | reverse complement strand
TACGGTGGATTGCGATGCCCTTTACCGTTCATCCGGCGTGGGTGGTGGGTGGCGGCGGGGTTGGGCGGAGCAGAGCCCCGCCCCTACGGACGGTTTGCCGATGCCCTTTTCCATTTATCCGCCTCTGGCGGTAAGCGTTACCTGGGTTGGCGGGACACATAGGTCCCGCCCTACGGACGGTTGTCGTTGCCGGGCGGCATTCAACCGAGGGTGGCGGAGGCCCACGGCGGGGTTGGGCGGACAGAGGCGTCCGCCCCTACGGAGGGGGCTGCTTTTTTCGCAGGGTTTGTGCTTGTCGCCCCCTCATCCGTCAGCTTCGCTGACACCTTCCCCCCGTGGGGGAAGGCGGGCCGCCGGAGGCGGCGGCCCCTACGGATTGTATCGCAGGCATCCGTTTTTGACGGTAGGCTTTATCATTACCGCTGCCGTGCTGCGGGCGCGACCTGAAGCGCTCCTACGGAGGGGGAGCGGTTTTCGCAGGGTTTTGCTTTGTCGCCCCCTCATCCGTCACGGCCGGAGGCCGTGACACCTTCCCCCCAGGGGGAAGGCGGAAAAAACGGCCCTGTTCCTTGGGGAAAGGGGCCGTTTTTTTAGATTGTTCTTTTCAGCGCACCTATATAGAGCATCTATTTCGCTTTCCTTTTTACACGCCGGTCATGACGGTCATGACGTTGAACTCCTCCTGGTTCAGGGTTTTCGTCATGGCCAGGCCCTCGTTGATATCCACCTCCACGATCTGCTCGTTTCTGGCGCAGATGATGCGGTTGGTGTGGCCCTGGGCCAGGGAGCGGACGGCCTCATAGCCCATGCGGGTGGCCATGACGCGGTCCTTGGCGGTGGGGCTGCCGCCCCGCTGGATATGACCCAGGATGGTGACGCGGGGGTCAAGGCCCACGTTCTCCCGAATCTGCTGGCCTACCTCCACTGCGCTGGCGGCACCCTCGGCCACCACGATGGTGAAGTTGGTCTTGCCGCCCAGGCGGGCCCGGCGAATCTTCTCCGCCACGTGGGCGTTGAAATCATATTGGGTCTCGGGCACCAGCACGGCGGTGGCGCCTACGGCCAGGCCCACATACAGGGCCAGGAAGCCGGCGTGACGGCCCATGACCTCCACCACGGAGCAGCGCTCGTGGGAGTGCATGGTGTCGCGGAGCTTATCGATGCACTCCACGGCGGTATTGGCGGCGGTGTCGAAGCCGATGGTATAGTCGGTGCAGCCGATGTCATTGTCAATGGTGCCGGGGACACAGGCCACGGAGACGCCGTATTTGCTGAGGGCCTGGGCGCCGCGGAAGGTGCCGTCGCCGCCGATGACCACCAGGCCGTCGATGCCCAGCAGCTTGCAGGTGGCCGCCGCCTTGCGCAGGCCGTCCTCGGTGCGGAAGCCCTCGCTGCGGGCGGTGTAGAGCACGGTGCCGCCCTGGTTGATGATGCGGCTGACGGAGCTGCTGTTCATCAGCGTGAAGTCGCTGCGGATGAGGCCCTCGTAGCCCCGGCGGATGCCCACGCACTCGATGCCCATATCCAGGGCGCTGCGGACCACGGAACGGATGGCGGCGTTCATGCCGGGGGCGTCGCCGCCGGAGGTGAGGACGCCGATGCGCTTGACTGCATTTTCCATATTATTATCTCCCTCTTACGCTGCCCAGGGCAGCGTGATATGAGCAAAACACTCGACGGTTATTGTAGCACGGCGCCGCGGCAAGCGCAAGAACATTGTTGCCCGCCAGCGAAAAATGTGGTAGAATGCGGGAAAAGGAGATGGTGAGATGCACCCCGATTTTGCGCAGCTGACGCCCCAGTGGTTTCGCAGGGCCTTTGTGTACACAGGCAGCATAGGTGAGTTCCGCTACCGCTTCAAAACCGACGGCGAGGCGGGGCTGCTCCACGCGGCGGTGTACTCCCACTACTGCTATGAGGTGGCCTCCGACGTGACGGAACAGGACTTTACCTGGGATGAAGAGGGCGTAAAGGCGTTGCAGCAGTGGTTGCAGCAGCAGCTGGACGCCTTCGGACAAAAATGAATGCGGCAGGGCCGGCTTTCCTTTGGGGACGCCGGCCCTGTTTTGCGTTTTTTTGAGGTAAAACAGCCGGGTTTTTCGTGGATTTGGACAAAACTTACATTTCATTTTCGGCAGATGGGGCACAATGCCTTTGTTGACCGTGTTTGCGGGAACATGGTAAAATAATTTATTATTACCATATCATTGGAGAGAGGCGGCGAGGCAAAGGTGGCAATGTGGTTGGGGCTGTTCGCCCTGTGGCTCGTTCTCAACGGGCGCATCACGGCGGAAGTCTGCCTGGTGGGCGCGGTGATGGCGGCGGGCGTATACGCCTTCTGCGTGAAGGCGCTGGGCTACCGCAGCAGCAGCGAGAAGGGGCTGTGGAAGCGGCTGTGGCGGTACGGCCGGTACGCACTGGTGCTGATTGGGGAGATACTGAAGGCCAACTTCGCGGTGATGCGGGTGATACTGACGCCGCCCCACCAATATGACGCCGCCATTGTGCGCATCAAGGTGCCGCTGCAGCGCAACAGCTCCAGGGTGATCCTGGCCAACTCCATTACACTGACGCCGGGGACGGTGACGGTGGCGCAAGAGGGAGAGGACTTCCTGGTGCTTTGTCTGCACAAGAAGGACGCCTATGAGATCCCAGGCTCGCGGCTGGTGAAGCTGCTGCGGGAGGTGGAGGAAACGGGATGGAACTGATCGACAAATGCTATGAATACCTCTTCTGGGGGGTGCTGGCGGCGCTGGCGGTGTGCGTGGTGGTGGCGCTGGTGTACATCTTCCGCTCCAGGCTGACAGTGGACCGCATCATCGGCATCAACCTCATCGGCACCACGGTGGTGATCATCATTGCGTTGCTGACGTTGGTGCTGGACGAGCCCTTTCTGGCAGACGTGGCCATCATCTACGTGGTCATCTCCTTTATCGCGGTGATAACCCTGTGCCGCATTTACATCAACCTCTACGCCCGGCGGCGGAAGGAGAAGGAGGGCGGAGAACCGTGATTTGGCAATGGATTCGCTTCGGACTGGTGGCGGCGCTGCTGCTGTCGGGGCTGTTTACGCTGGTGGTGGCGCTGCTGGGGCTGTTTCGGTTCCACTATGCCCTCAGCCGCATCCACGCCGCCGCCATGGCGGACACGTTGAGCCTGCTGCTGTTCATCGCCGGAGTGGCGGTGGCGGTGGGCTTCCACGCCGTGGCATGGAAGCTGGCGCTGGTGGTGGCGCTGCAGTGGTGTACCTCCCCCCTGTCCAGCCATGTGCTGAGCCGATTTGAATATATGGTTGACGACAATCTGGGCGCCCACGTGGACATCTCCGACGCCCATTTTCGGGAAGGGGGCAAGGCAGAACGATGACGGTGTTTCGTGTGATTCTGCTCATCGGCCTGGTGGGCTGCGCCATCGCCACCGCCATCGTGCGCAAGCCCATGCAGGCGGTGATCATCTACTCCGCCTTCTCCGTGGTGCTGGCGGTACTATGGATTACGCTGGAGGCGCCGGACCTGGCTATGACGGAGGCGGCGGTGGGCGCAGGCGTGACGGGAACGCTGCTGTATCTCACGCTGCGGCGGCTGAACCTCATCGACCAGGATGAGGCACACAGGGAAAAAATGCGGGAGGAGGCGGACGAGCATGGCAAAGTCTGACAGCCCATTCCGCTGCTGGCTGCGGGGCGAGCTGGACCTGAGCGCCCAGCTGCAGACGGCGGAGATGCCGGCGCCGCCGGAGGGGGAGCGATACGAGCCCCGGCATCACCCGGCGCTGATCCGCATGATCGCCCGGCAGAGCCACCGGCTGTACGTGGCGCTGGTGGCGGTACTGTGCGCGGTGCTGTTTACGGTGCTGCTGCTGACGGCAGCCAATCTCCCCGCCTACGGCGACGGCGAGGCACCCACCAACAACGAGGTTTCAGAGCGTTATGTTAACCAAGGTGTGGAGGAGACCGGGGCGCTGAACGCGGTGGCGGGAATGATGCTGGACTACCGGGCCTTCAATACCCTGGGCGAGAGCTTCGTGCCCTTTGCCGCATTGTGCGCGGTGACCGTACTGATGACCCGGGGACGGCGGAAGCACCCGCTACCGCCGGAGGCAGACTATGCCGACTATTACGCCGACCCCATCGTACATACCATGTGCAAGGTGATCATCCCGGTGATATTGGTCTTTGGGACGTACGTTTTGGTGAACGGGCATCTCTCCCCCGGCGGCGGCTTTTCCGGCGGGGCCATCCTCTCCAGCGCGCTGATCATCTACGCCATGGTGTGGGGCGACCAGCGGGCCCACGGCGCCATCCGGGAGAAGACGGTGCGGCGGACGATGGCGCTGGCAATGGGCTTTTACGTTGTGAGCAAGACCTGTTCCTTTTACATGGGGGCCAACGGCATGCCCAATCCCATCTCCGCCGGTGTGCCGGGGCGGATCTTCTCGGCGGGGCTGATTTTGCCGCTGAACGTGGCGGTGGGGCTGGCGGTGTGCTGCACCATGTACAGCTTCTACATGTTCTTCAGAAGGGGGGCGCTGTGATGGCGGCCATGTTCGACCACCTGCTGCACAACTACGAGGAGGCGGCGGCCATCGCCCTGCTGAGCATCGGGTTTTGCATGCTGCTGTTCGACCGGAACCTGCTGAAGAAGGTCATCGGACTGGATATCATGAACTCCGGTGTGTTTCTGCTGCTGGCGGACCGGGGGTATATCGCCGGGGGAAAGGCTCCCATCATGGCGGAGGCCGCGTCAGAAGCGGTGCGTTATGTTAACCCAATCCCCGCCGGGCTGGTGCTGGTGGGCATCGTGGTGTCGGTGAGCATGTCGGCGCTGATGCTGGCGCTGACGGTGCGGGTATATCAGACGTACCGGACGCTGGACGTGGACCACCTGTATATGCTGATGAGCCACCGGCGGAAGGGAGGCCGGGCATGAGCGTGGTGCAGAACTTCCCGATGTTTTCCATCGTGCTGGGGCTGTTATGCGCCATTGCCTGCTTCGCGGCCCCCCGGGCCTGGGGACGGCGAATCACCCTGGCGCTGCTGCTCTTGAGCGGCGTGATGCAGGGGTGTGTGCTTTGGTATTGTTATGTAAACCAGGCCAGCTACCGCTATCAGCTGGGTCACTATCCTGCGCCCTGGGGCAGCGAACTGACGGCGGGGCTGCTGGAGCCGGGCATGGGGCTGCTGTTCAGCGTGGTGATGCTGCTGTCGGTAATCGGCGGCGGCCGGCACGTGGGCCACGACGTGGCGGACGGAAAGCAGCACCTGTACTGGGTGGCGGTGGATCTTACGCTGGCGGCGCTGCTGGCCATGTGCTACACCGACGACATTTTCACCGCCTACGTGTTCATTGAGATCTGCACCATCGCCGCCTGCGCCCTGCTGGCGGTGCGGGAGGGGGGACGGAACCTGATCGCGTCGGTGCGGTACATGGTGTTCGCCCTCATCGGCTCCAGCCTGTTCCTCATCGGGGTGGTGTTTACCTACGCCGTGACGGGGCAGCTTCTGTTCCCCCAACTGCGTCAGGCGGTGGCGGCGCTGTGGGAGGCGGGGACGTACCGCTTCGCCATGACGGTGGCCATTGCTCTGATGACGGCGGGGCTGGCGGTGAAAAGCGGGTGCTTCCCCTTTCACGGTTGGCTGCCGGACGCCCACTCCCAGGCCACCACGGCGTCAAGCTGCATTCTCTCCGGCGTGATCGTGAAGGGCTACGCGGTGCTGCTGATCAAAATCATCTGCCGCGGCCTGGGGGCCCAGGTGTTTATGGCCACTGGGGCCCAGAACGTGCTGCTGCTGTTGGGGCTGGGCGGCATGGTGTGGTGCAGCATAGACGCCATCTTCGCCAAGCGGCTGAAGGTAATGATCGCCTTCTCCTCAGCGGCGCAGATCGGGTATATCTTTATGGGCATCGGCATGGGCACGGCGGCGGGACTGACGGCGGCGGTGCTGCAGATGGTGAGCCACGCCATCACCAAGCCCATGCTGTTCCTCGCCGGCAGCCAGCTCTCCGACGCCTCCCACGGACGGATGGACTTCCCCAGCCTGCGGGGCGCAGGCCACCGAAACGTGCCGGCGGGGATACTGTTCACCGTAGGGGCGCTGTCCATGGTGGGCGTGCCGCTGCTGGCGGGATTCGTCCCCAAGCTGTATTTCGCCCGGGAGGCTTTTGCCCTGGGCTGGCAGCGGTGGCCGGTGCTGCTGGGGCTGGCGGCGTCCACGGTGCTGAACGTATTGTATTTCCTGTACACGGCGGTGCTGATATGGCTGCCCCAGGAGGCGGATTGCCGGTTCAAGCCGGTGAAGCCCCACTGGGACGAGTACCTGCCGGGATTCATTTTTGCCGGGCTGAACGTGGCCATGGGCATTCATCCGGGGCCTCTGGCGGCGCTGATCGACAGGGCCGTGGCCCTGCTGGGACGGTAAAAGGAGGGAGAAAAGGATGCTGTATGGCATGATACTGCTGCCGGCGGCCATGGGCCTTTTCTGCGCCTTTACCGGGGACGGGCAGCGGCGGCTGCGGAGGGCGGTGCTGTTGACGGGGCAGATCGTCCTGCTGCTGTTGGCACTTTACGCCGCCCTGTCGGGGCGGGATTACGCCTCCCCCCTGTGGCAAATCACGGAGACCATTACCTTTTCCCTGCGGCTGGACGCCGTGGGCATACTGTTCTGCTGCCTCACCGCCTTTTGCTGGCTGCTGACCATTCCCTACGCCCATGTGTACATGCCCCACCAGGGGGGCGAGCCCCGGTTTTACGCCTTTTTGTTCGCTACGGAGGCGGCGGTGATGGGGGCGGCGCTGGCGGCGGACTTTATGACGCTGTACCTGTTCTTTGAGCTGACCACGGTGCTGTCGGCGCCGCTGGTGCTTCACGGACAGGACGACGGCGCGCTGCTGGGGGGCGCAAAATATCTCTACTACTCCGTGGGCGGGGCGTTTCTGGCCCTGTTCGGCATGGCGGTGCTCCAGCAGCACTGCGCCACGCTGGCCTTCGTGAAGGGCGGATCGCTGCTGCCGGGCCACCACACGCCCCTGGTATTGGCGGCGGTATTCTGCGCTATCGTGGGCTTTGGCGCCAAGGCGGGGCTGTACCCCCTCCACAACTGGCTGCCCTCAGCGCACCCGGCGGCGCCGGCGCCGGCCTCGGCCCTGCTCAGCGGCATCATCGCCAAATGCGGCGTGCTGGCCATACTGCGGCTGCTCTACTTCGTGGTGGGGCCGGAGGCCATAAGGGGCACGTGGGTGCAGACGGCGGCGCTGACGCTGACCGCCCTCACCATCGCCCTGGGCTCCTACATGGGCTGTCTGGAGCGGGGGCTGAAAAAGCGGCTGGCCTACTCCAGCATTTCCCAGATCTCCTACGTGCTGTTAGGGCTGTTCCTGCTGACGGAGCGGGGCGTGATGGGCGGCATGCTGCAGCTCTTCTTCCACGCATTGGCGAAAATCGCCATCTTCCAGGCGGCGGGGGCCGTGATTTTGCTGACGGGCAACACCCGGATTGACCAGTTCCGGGGGCTAGGGCGGCGGATGCCGCTGACCATGGCGTGCTTCACGGTGGTGAGCCTGTCGCTGGTGGGTATTCCGCCCTTCGGCGGCTTCTGGAGCAAATGGTACCTGGCCACGGCGGCCCTGTCGGCGGCGCCGGGGGCGCTGGGATACGTGATCCCGGCGGTGCTGATCCTCTCGGCGCTGCTGACGGCGGGGTACCTGGCCCAGCCCATCATTGCCGCCTTCTTCCCCGGGCGGGACTGCCCGGAGGCGCTGCTGACGCCGGTGGACGAGCCAACCGCCATGATGACCTCGCCGGTGATCTTCGCCGCCCTCACCGGCCTGCTGGGCCTGGCGCCGGGGGCGGTGCTGACGCTGACGGAAACGCTGGCATCCTGCCTGCTGTGAAAGGAGGGGACAGACAATGGCACTACTGTGTATAGCGGTATTCCTGCCCATGGCGGCGGGGCTCCTTGGCCTGGCGCTTCCCTTCCCCACCGAAGGGGCCCGGCGATGGTACCACTGCGGCCTGATCGCCGTGACGGCGGCGCTGGCCTGGGTGGCCATCCTGCGCCTGGGCGGGGACGCCTATACCCTGTTCCGCTTCTCCCCCGACCTGGCTTTTGCCTTCCGTTTGGACGGGGCGGGGCGGCTGTTTGCCGGCCTGGCGGCCACGCTGTGGCCCTTTACCACGGTGTACGCCCTGGACTACATGGCCCACGAGGGGAACCCGGGGGTGTTCTGGGCCTTCTTTACGGCGGCCTTCGGCATTACCCTGGGCATCGCCTTTGCCGCCGATCTGCTGACCATGTACGTCTTTTACGAGCTGCTGACACTGGTCACCATCCCGCTGGTGATGCACGCCATGACCCGCGCCGCCATACAGGCGGGCATCCAATACATGGTGTACGCCATGGTGGGGGCGGCGCTGGGCTTCATCGGAGTGGTGTACCTCATTCGAGTCGGGGCCCAGGACTTCGTGGCGGGAGGCCACGAGGCGCTGCTCGCCGGGGTCGGGGCGCCGCTACCCCTCGTGTTCGCGGTGGCCTTCGTGGGCTTTGGGGTGAAGGCGGCCATCTGGCCCCTCCACGGCTGGCTGCCGGGAGCGGCGGTGGCCCCCACGCCGGTGACGGCGCTGCTCCACGCGGTGGCGGTAGTGAAGGCGGGCGTATTCGCCTGCCTGCGGCTGACCTGGTTCTGCTTCGGCCCGGCGGTGCTGCGGGGCACCTGGGCCCAGTACGCCGTGATGGCTCTGGCGGCGGTGACGGTGCTGTACGGCTCCGGCATGGCGCTGAAGGAGCGGCATTTCAAGCGGCGGCTGGCCTACTCCACCATCGCCAACCTGAGCTATATCCTCTTCGCCATCGCCCTGATGACGGAGGCGGGCATGGTGGGGGCGCTGCTGCACATGGTGGCCCACTCCACGGCGAAAATCATGGCCTTTTTCTGCGCCGGGGCGGTGCTGCACTACGCCCACCGGGAACAGGTGGCAGAGCTGGAGGGGCTGGGGCGGGCCATGCCCGTCACCTTCGGCTGCTTCGCCGTGGCGGCCTTTGCCCTTACGGGTATCCCGCCCTTTAACGGCTTTGTGAGCAAGTGGTACATGGGCCTGGCGGCGGCGGAGAGCGGCGATATGGCGGCGCTGCTGGGCTTTGGCGCGGTGCTGCTCTCGGCGCTGCTGACGGCCATATACCTGTTCCAAATCGTGATTGCCGCCTTCTTCCCCCGGCAGGGTCACCCGCTGCCGGAGGGGGCTGGGGAGGCGTCCTGGCGGATGCTGGCGCCCATGGTGGTCCTGGCGGCGCTGTGCCTCCTGATGGGGCTGTTTCCCGGCGCGCTGCTGGACCTGATCCGAGAGGCGGTGGCGCTATGACGGTATATTTCGTGCTGTTTTTCCCGGTGGCGGCGGCGCTGCTGGCCCCCACCTTCCGGACGGAGCGGCTCCAGGGCCGCTGGGCCACGGCGGCCTGCCTTATCACGCTGGTATCCACGGTGGTGACCGGGGCGTCGCTGTACGGCAGCGTGGTGGTGATGCCCGCGCTGCGGCTGCGGCTGGCCTTTGACGGCTTCCGGCTGCTGTACGCCGTGATCGTGTGCTTTATGTGGACCATGGCGGCCTTGCTGTCGCCGGAGTATTTTGAGGGACACCGCCACACGAAGCGGTACTATTGCTTCTTTTTGCTGTGCTTGGGCGCCACGGTGGGCGTGTTCCTGGCGGCAGACCTTTACACCCTGTTCCTGTTCTTTGAAATCATGTCACTGGGCTCCTACGTGTGGGTGGTGCAGGAGGAAACGGAGGGGGCCATGGCCGCCGGACGGACGTACCTGACCATCGCCGTACTGGGAGGTCTGGTGACGCTGATGGGGCTCTTCCTGCTGTACCATCTCACCGGGACGCTGGAGATCTCGGCGCTGAAAGCGGCCTGTCTGCTGGTGGCCAACCGGCGGGCACTGTGGGCGGCGGCGCTGTGCATCTTCTTCGGCTTCGCCGCCAAGGCGGGGGCCTTCCCGCTGCACATCTGGCTGCCCAAAGCCCATCCCGTGGCCCCGGCCCCGGCCTCTGCCCTGCTCAGCGGCGTGCTGACCAAGGCGGGTGTGCTGGGCGTGTTGATAATCACCGCCCAGATATTGCCCTACGACGACCGGTGGGGCACGCTGCTGCTGGCGGTGGGGACGGTCACCATGGTGCTGGGGGCGGTGATGGCGGTATGCAGCACCAATATAAAGCACATTTTTGCCTGCTCGTCGCTCAGCCAGATCGGATTCATTCTGGTGGGCGTCAGCATGATCAACCTCCTGGGGGAGGAAAACGCACTGGCGGCCCACGGCACGGTGCTGTACATGGTGAACCACTCGCTGGTGAAGCTGACGCTGTTTTTGCTCTCGGGCGTGGTATACATGAACTGCCACGCACTGGATTTGAACGACATACGGGGCTTTGGGCGGAACAAGCCCTGGCTCCATCTGCTGTTTTTGCTGGGGGCCGGGTCGCTGGCGGGCATCCCGGGGCTGTGCGGCTACCTGAGCAAGACGCTGGTACACGAGGCCATCGTGGCATACGCCCACCTGAGCCACCACTGGGCCATTACGGCGGTGGAATGGCTGTTCCTCATCTCCGGCGGGCTGACGGCGGCCTACCTCACCAAGGTATATGTGGCGCTGTTCTGGCAAAAGGGCAAGGAGACCGACCCCACCTGGGGCACGTGGCGGTCCTGGCTGGCGGTGACGCTCTCGGCGGTGACGCTGCCGGTGCTGGGTCTGGCGCCACACGCACTGGCGGAAAAGCTGACGGGGCTCACCCTGGGTTTTACCGGAGGGCATCCCCTCCCCCATCAGGTACACTATTTCAGCCTGGAAAACCTCAAGGGCGTGGCCATTTCCCTGGCCATCGGCATGGCGGTGTACTTCCTTTTTATCCGCCGGGTGCTGGTGGACAGAGAAGGAAATTATGTTAACCGCTGGCCCCGGTGGCTGGACATGGAGGAATACTTCTATAAGCCCATCCTACACACCCTCACCGGCCTGGCGGGCGTGGCGGCCCGGGCGGTGTGCGACCTGCCGGACGCGGCGATACTGCTGCTGCGGCGGACGGTGCTGCGGCCGGTACGGTCCAAGGCGCGGCGGCACCCCTACACCCTGGGGGCCCGGATGCTGGCCCGGTTCCGGGATCTGGCTCACCCGGACGCGGCGGACCGGTTCAGCACCGTGCAGGAGGCGGCCAGCCGCATGGCGGGCAGCCTGTCCTTTGCGCTGCTGGCCACCAGTCTCGGCGTGTGCGCGCTGCTGGTGGCGGTGATAATCCACGTGTTCGGATGAACGATTTTTCCCAAAAAAACAGTTTTTTTACAAAACCGCACCCCCATCGGATGGCTCCGGTGGGGGTGCGGTTTTTTCTATTGCGCTTATTTGCGCCAGGTGTTGCGCATCATCAGGGCCAGAATGGGCATCAGCTCCAGGCGGCCCATGAGCATCAACAGGGACAGCACGTATTTGCTCACGTCGGACAGGCCGCCGAAGTTGGACATGGGGCCCAGGGCGCCCAGGCCGGGGCCCACGTTACTGACGCAGGTGAGGCTGGCGGTGAGGGACTCCAGCAGGCCCACGTTGTCCACCGACACCACCAGCATGCCCGTCAGGAGGGTCAGGAAATAGGCCACGGCGAAGCCGTGGGCGGCGGTGATGCTCCGCTCGCTGACGGCCTGGCCGTCCAGGGAGATGACGCTGACGCGGTTGGGGTGGGCCAGCTTATCCAGCTCGCGGCCCATGGAGCGGCCCAGGAGCTGAATGCGGCTGACCTTCATACCGCCGGCGGTGGAGCCGGCGCAGCCGCCGGAGACCATGCACAGCAGCAATATGGCCTGGCACAGGGCGGGCCACAGGGCGAAGTCGGCGGTGGCGTAGCCGGTGGTGGTGATTAAGGTAACCACCTGGAAGGCGGCGTCGGTGATGCTCCGGCCCAGGGGCAGGCCGCTCTGACGGACCAGGGAGAGGGTGATGATGGCGGTGTAGCCCACCACCAGAATGAGGTAGAGCCGCAGCTCCTGGTTGCGCCACACCTCACCCAGGCGGCCCTGCAGCGTCAGGTAGAGCATGGAGAAGTTGACGCCTGCCAGGAGGGTGAAGAAGGTGATGACCCACGTCACGGCGGGACCGCCCAGGTCGCCTACGCCGCCGTTATGGGTGGAAAAGCCGCCGGTGGCCATGGTGGTGAAGGCGTGGTTAACAGCGTCGAACCAACTGACGCCGGCGATGCGCAGGGCCAGCGCCTCTGCCGCCGTGAGGCCCACGTAGAGGAAGTAAAGGATTTTCGCCGTCTGGCTCAGCTTGGGCACCAGCTTGGACTTGATGGGGCCAGGGCTCTCGGCGCGCATGAGGAACACGGCGCCGTCGCCGGTTTTGGGCATAACGGCCAGGAACAGCACCAGCACGCCCATGCCGCCCATCCACTGGGTCAGGCTGCGCCACAGCAGCACGCTGCGGGGCAGATGCTCCACAGCGGAGAGGATGGTGGCGCCGGTGGTGGTGAAGCCGGAGGCTGTCTCAAAAACGGCGTCGGCAAAACGGGGAATGGCCCCGGTGAGCAGATAGGGCACGGCGCCCAGCACCGACAGGCACAGCCAGCTCAGAGCCACGGTCACATAGCCGTCAATACTCTGCATACGCCGACGGCGGATGGGGAACAGCAGCGGCACGGCGCCCAGGGCCAGGCACAGGGCGATGCTCAGGGCAAAGGAGGCCCCGCAGCCGTCACGGCCCAGCAGCGACACTGCCAGGGGCACCAGCAGAAACGCCGCCTCCACCCACAGGATTTTGCCCAATATATTGCCGATGAGGCGATAGTTCATAATGTCGTCCTCTTTTCTCAAACCGCATATTCAGATATTGTATTATAGCCCGGCAGGCGGGGGGCTGTCAAGCAGGGGTGATCCGACAGCGGTTGGCGATATTGTATGATACAGACAAAATAATAACATTTTTTCGCAATCCGATTGGTGATTGTGCGCAAATCAAATTGACTTTTGGGCGGGAGTATGGCACTATAATAGGCAAGAACCTTGCGCCGGCCATTGGGCCGGGCGGAAAAGGAGTGAGGGCAACGTGAGCAGACTCGACATCAAGAATCCATCCCATGCCCAGACCGTGGTGGACAACCTCTACCGCGATATGGAGCGGCGCATCGCCTCCAGTCCCCCGGGGCTATGTCCTGTGGACATGGCGCTGAGCTTTCTGGTGATGTCCCACGCCCAGACCTGCGGCAAGTGCGTGCCCTGCCGCATCGGACTGGGGCAGCTGACGAAGCTGATCACCAACGTGCTGGACGGCACCGCCACCATGGAGACCCTGGCCATCATCGAGAAGACGGCCCGCAGCATCGTGGATACCGCGGACTGCGCCATCGGCCGGGACGCGGCGCGGCTGGTGGTGGACGGCCTGGAGGGCTTCCGGGACGACTATGAGGAGCACATCAAGCATCACCGGTGTCTCGCCGGCTTGCAGCTTCCGGTGCCCTGCGTGGCCATGTGCCCCGCGGGGGTGGACGTGCCGGGGTATATGGCGCTGGTGGGCGAGGGACGCTGCGCCGACGCGGTGCGGCTCATCCGGAAGGACAACCCCATGCCCGTGGCCTGCGCCTATATCTGCGAGCATCCCTGCGAGGCCCGGTGCCGCCGGAGGATGATCGACGACGCCATCAACATCCGGGGGCTGAAGCGCTACGCCGTGGACAACGCAGGGGACGTGCCCCAGCCGGAATGCGCCCCCGCCACCGGGAAGAAGGTGGCGGTGGTGGGCGGCGGGCCCAGCGGCTTGAGCTGCGCCTACTATCTGGCGCTGATGGGCCACAAGGTCACCATTTACGAGGAGCGGCGCCAGCTGGGCGGCATGCTGCGCTACGGCATTCCCAACTACCGTTTCCCCCGGGAGAAGCTGGACGGGGAGATCCGCTCCATCCTGTCCCTGGGCATTGAGGTACACACCGAGGTACGCATCGGGCGGGACGTGCGGGTGGAGGATTTGCAGCGGGAATACGACTGCATTTACATCGCCATCGGCGCGCACCAGGACAAGAAGGTGGGCATTCCCGGCGAGGACAGCGGCAACGTGATGTCCGCGGTGGAGATGCTGCGGGCCATCGGCGACAACAATCCGCCGGACTTCCACGGCAAGAGCGTGGTGGTCATCGGCGGCGGCAACGTGGCCATGGACGTGACACGCAGCGCCGTGCGCCTGGGGGCCAAAAAGGTGAGCTGCGTGTATCGCCGCCGGGTGGAGGACATGACGGCCCTGCCCGACGAGGTCACCGGCGCTATGGCAGAGGGCGCCGAGCTGGTGACGCTCTCGGCCCCGGTGCGGATCGAGGCCGACGAAAACGGCAACGCCGCGGCGCTGTGGGTACAGCCCCAGATCATCGGCGAGGCGGACAAAACCGGCCGCCCCCGGCCCGGCAAGGCGGACTTGCCGGAGAGGCGCATCCCAGCGGATATCATCGTGGTGGCCATCGGCCAGGGCATCGAGATCGCCGGGTTTGAGCAGGCGGGCGTGCCGGTGAAGCGGGGCGGCACCTTTATGGCGGAGCTGGACTGCCAGGTGGGCACCATGGACAACGTGTTCGCCGGAGGCGACTGCGTTACCGGCCCTGCCACCGCCATCCGGGCTATCGCCGCAGGCAAGGTGGCGGCGGCCAACATCGACACCCATCTGGGCTATCGCCACGAGATCGAGGTGGACGTGGACATCCCCATGCCGCGGCTGAACAACCGCCCGCCCCACGGGCGCATCAACACCTCCGAGCGGGAGGCCAATGAGCGGCGCAACGACTTTGAGGACATTGAAATCGGTCTGACCTGCCAGGGGGCCTGCACGGAGGCGTCACGGTGCCTGCGGTGCGACCACTTCGGCTACGGAATCTTCAGAGGGGGGCGAAGCAGAAAATGGTAAAGGTAACCATCGACAAGCGGACCGTCAGCGTGCCGGAGGACGCCACCATTCTGGAGGCGGCCCGGATGGCCGGGGTGGACATCCCCACGCTGTGCTACTTAAAGGGTGTAAACGAAATCGGCGCATGCCGCATCTGCATGGTGGAGGTGGAGGGACAGGTACGGCTGGTGCCCTCCTGCGACACCACGGTGGTGGAGAACATGGTGGTACACACCAACTCCCCTCGGGTGCGGGAGGCGCGGCGGGTGAACCTGCGGCTGCTGCTGAGCCAGCACGACACCCGCTGCACCAAATGCACCCGCAGCGGCAACTGCAAGCTGCAGCAGCTTACCAACGACTACAATCTGCTGGGCGACCACTATGTGCCGGACCTGAAGAACATCGCCACCGACTTTACCAACCCGGTGGTGCGGATCGAAAACCGCTGCGTCAAGTGTATGCGGTGCATCCAGGTGTGCGACCACATCCAGGGCATGCACATCTGG
The DNA here is from genome assembly GCA_017412585.1 of Oscillospiraceae bacterium. Lineage (GTDB taxonomy): Bacteria > Bacillota > Clostridia > Oscillospirales > Oscillospiraceae > Vescimonas. Next base: position 2,873 of record JAFPXK010000049.1, on the reverse strand, counting down.
GACCTGGTGGGCACCGGCTCCCGGACCACCGTGGGCGTGCATGACGCACGGAAGCTGGGGGACTCGGACTGCACCTTCTGCGGCCAGTGCATCACCCACTGCCCCGTGGGCGCTTTGCAGGAGCACGACGACACCGGGAAGGTTTTCGACTTCCTTGCCGACCCGGAGAAGATCACCATTGTGCAGGTGGCCCCGGCGGTGCGCTCGGCCTGGGCGGAATACTATCATCTGGACCCCCAATACGCCACCGCGGAGCGGATGGTGACGGCATTGAAGATGATGGGCTTCGACTACGTGTTCGACACCAATTTCTCCGCCGACCTGACCATTATGGAGGAGGGCAGTGAGTTCATAGAGCGGTTTACCCACCGCAATCGGTACAAGTGGCCCATGTTCACCAGCTGCTGCCCCGGCTGGGTGCGGTTCATCAAGGGACAGTTCCCCGATTACGTGGACAATCTCTCCACCGCCAAGTCCCCCCAGGGGATGTTCGGCGCAGTGGCCAAAAGCTATTTTGCGGAGAAATTGGGGGTGGACCCCCATCGGATCGCGGTGATCTCCATTATGCCCTGCACCGCCAAGAAGGCGGAGCGGGCCCTGCCCAATCTGAACGACGCCTGCGGCGACCCCGACGTGGACGTGGTGCTGACCACCCGGGAGATGGTGCGGATGTTCCGGGGCGAGCAGATCCACCCGGAAAAGCTGGCGGAGACCCCCTTCGACAGCCCCCTGGGCACCGGCACCGGCGCGGCGGTGATCTTCGGTGCCACCGGCGGCGTGATGGACGCGGCGCTGCGCAGCGCCTACTACCTGGTGACCGGCAAAAACCCCGACGCCGACGCCTTCAAGGCGGTGCGGGGCATGGACGGCTGGAAGGAGGCCACCTTTGCCATCCCCGGCGCAGGGGACGTGCGGGTGGCGGTGGCCAGCGGCCTGGGCAACACCCGGCGGCTGATGGAGGCCATCGACAACGGCGACGTGGATTACGATTTCGTGGAGATCATGGCCTGTCCCGGCGGCTGCGCCGGAGGCGGCGGTCAGCCCATTCACGACGGCGTGGAGATGGCGGAGAGCCGGGGCGACGTGCTGTGGGGGTTGGACAAGAACGCCAAGGTGCGTTTTTCCCATGAGAACCCGGACGTGCTGGCGCTGTATAACGAGTATCTAAAGCGGCCGCTGAGCGAGCGGTCCCACCACCTGCTGCATACCGACCACCACGGCTGGAAGATGCCGGGGGAGGCGTAAGCGGCGGCGCGGCAGCGGCGAATGCCATATAGGGACCACAGCCATTCCGGGTTTCCGGGATGGCTGTGGTTTTTGGGGGGGAATGTTGATTGTTGCCGGGTGGCGGTCAAGGCGTGCGTAGGGGCGGGACTCTCTGCTCCGCCCTTTTCTCTCTACTCTATTTCAATGTTCTCCACGCCGTGGGACAGAATCAAATTGATGAGTTCATTACGGGAATAATTCGTTTCCGCCGCCAATCTGTCCAGTGCATGCAGAGTATCTTCCTTGATGCGGACAGAGATAACGCGACTGCCGTCTTCGCCGCGGCGTTTGATGACTAATGGCTCTTTTTTCATCTGTTCCACCCCCCTTAACGATACAATTATATCTTGACATTAAAATATGGGTATATTACAATTATATATGTATTTGTAATACATTTTATATTACATAGGAGGTGAATTAGATGCCGGAAAAAATCACTATTGGCAATAAGGACGGCGATGCCCAGCTTGTCGCTCAGATTGTCCAATATCAACGCGACCACAGATTAACCAGTGCAGCAGAAGCTGTACGTGCGCTATGCCACGATGCATTGGTGTTCCAGGGCCTAATCAAAAAATAAAACTATAAAATGGAGAATGACATGAAACGCATACTATCCCTCGCTCTTGCTTTTGTACTGATCTTGTCATTGACTGCATGCGGGAGCAAGACCTACAATGTCGGTGATACCGTCTCGACCAAAGCCGCTGAACTAACAGTTACATCAGTCCGTTTTGAAAAGCAGTATAGAGATGTATTCCCTGAAGATGGTGGATTTTTCGTAGTAGTCTCTCTAAAAATAAGGAATATTGGTTCAGAAAAGCTTTCGATGCCATATGGTCCTTATTTCGGAGACATTGTAACCGTCCTATACGGTGAGAATAAGTATGCTTTTGCCGTTGATAGCGTCGTTGACAAAAAAGGTGAATCTTACGGTGAAAGTATTTTTGATTCAAGTGATCCTTATGCCCCCCTTATTGACCTAAAACCACTGAGCGAGGCACAAACTGGTACAGTTGCTATTCATGTTCCTGCCGAAGTAGCGGATAATACGGATGAACCCTTGGTAATTCGCGTTGAAGTACCCTCCGGTGATTCGCAACATGAAATTTTTATGTACAAGATCAGATAAACTTTTTCATAACAAGGAGGCGTGGGTTATTCCCCCATTCCTCCTTGTTTGTCTTTTTAGATGCGTCGGGCGGAGCAGAGCCCCGCCCCTACGGAGGGATGTCGATACCGTGCGTCATTTATCCGGGTTTGGCGGTGGTCGGTGCCCTTTGGCGGGACACATAGGTCCCGCCCTACGGATGGGTGTCGTGGCCGTGTACCATACGCCCCGCCTGGGTGGTGGGCGGTACCGGGCTGGGGCGGACAGGGGCGTCCGCCCCTACGGGGGTATTGATGCCGTGCATCATTCATGCGGCGGTGGTGGGTGGTTGTTACCGGATACGGCGCGCCGGGGTCTGTATAGACTGGTAACATAGGTAACAGAATGTCCAACGACATAGGTAACAGTTATCAAGTATAATTAAGGGCAAAAAGAGACGAAGGAGATGTCTTGAAATGCCCTGGAAAGAGATAACCGCTATGTGTCAAAAACG
>JAFPXK010000048.1 GCA_017412585.1 Oscillospiraceae bacterium | reverse complement strand
CGTCCCGCCCCGCAAGGGGCGGGTGGATTGAAATCTCCGATCGTATTGGATAGTGCTCCGATCGCTGAGTCCCGCCCCGCAAGGGGCGGGTGGATTGAAATTACGTGCCCGTGTTCGCAAACCTGGGCAACCAGGTCCCGCCCCGCAAGGGGCGGGTGGATTGAAATTCCGACGACGGAAAAACCGACGACGGAAAAACCGTCCCGCCCCGCAAGGGGCGGGTGGATTGAAATCGGGCTGCTGTCGGCCTCCTGGCACTTCCTCATGGTCCCGCCCCTTGCGGGGCGGGACACCCCAACCCAAAAGCGGGAGCCACGCGGCTCCCGCTTTTGCCTATAACAAATATGCCTTCATCCCACCACGCCGAAGGCGGTGACGCCCAGCAGGCTCAGCGCCCCCATGATGACGCCTGCTAGCAGCACGCCGCCCATGCAGGCCAGGGCGCTTTTTTTCAGGCCCATGTTGAGAATGCTGGCGCCCAGGGTGCCGGTCCAGGCCCCGGTGCCGGGCAGGGGGATGCCCACAAACAGCAGCAGCGCCCAGAAAAGGCCCCGGCCCGCCTTGGCCTGCAGCTTCTGCCCCGCCTTTTCGCCCTTTTGGAGGCACCAGGTAAAAAAGGGGCCGATGAGGGGCTTATCCTGCCCCCAGGTCAGCACCTTGCGGGCGAAGAGATAAATAAAGGGCACCGGCAGCATGTTGCCCACGATGGCGATGGCGTAGGTCAGCCACAGGGGCAGGCCGTAGATCACGCCGTAGGGGATGGCGCCCCGCAGCTCAATCAGCGGCACCATGGACACCAGAAACACAATGAGACAATGCTTAATCATACGCCGCTCCTTCCATAAAACCAGCTCATTATACTCCCGCGCCGCGCCATTGGCAAGCTGTGGCATAAAAAATGCGCTAAAAACCCCATTTTCGTGAGAAAAACTATCGACAAACGGCGGCGCGTCCGCTATACTGTCAATGTACGCTATTTTATGATGGGAGGGTATGGGCTAATGACAGTCTCAGACATCGTTACCCTATTGGGCGGCATAGCCCTTTTCCTATACGGCATGTCCGTTATGGGTGACAATTTGAAAAAGGTTGCCGGCAGTAAGCTGGAGGTGTTCCTCTACCGACTGTCCAGCACGCCGATCCGCGGTATTCTGCTGGGCACCGGGGTGACGGCTGTGATCCAGTCCTCCTCCGCCACGTCCATTATGGTGGTGGGCTTCGTCAACTCCGGCATGATGAAGGTGCGCCAGGCCATCGGCGTGATTATGGGCTCCATTCTGGGCACCAGCATCACCGGCTGGATTCTGGCCCTGGGCTCCATCAGCGGCGGCAGCAGCGGCTGGCTTGACATCCTCTCCACCGCCACGCTGACGGGCATCATCGCCGTGGTGGGCATACTGCTGCGGATGATCTCCCACAAGGCGGCCACCCGCCACGTGGGCGCCATCCTCATGGGCTTCGCGGTGCTGATGTACGGCATGTCCATGATGTCCGGCGCGGTGGAGCCGCTGCGGGAGAGCCAGGTGTTCGTCAACGTGCTGACCACCTTCTCCAACCCCCTGCTGGGCATCCTGGCCGGCATGCTGTTCACCGCCGTCATCCAAAGCGCCAGCGCGGCGGTAGGTATCGTCCAGGCGCTGGCCGTCACCGGGGCCATCACCTTTGACGTGGCGCTGCCCGTCATCATGGGTATTGCCATCGGCGCTGCGGTGCCGGTGCTGATCAGCGCCCTGGGCGCCAGCACCAACGGCGTGCGGACGGCGCTGGTGTACCTGCTTACCGATATTTTAGGCGTGGTCATGGGCTCGGTGCTGTTTTACAGCGCCAACGCCATTTTCCATTTCAGCTTCATGCAGATGGTGATGACCTCCGTCACCATTGCGGCGCTGAACACGGCTTTCCGTCTGTTCAGCGTGGTGCTGCTTACGCCCTTTATCCCGCTGATGGAGCGCCTGGTGTGCGTTCTGGTGCCGGATAAGCCCGGCAGCGCCGACGCCCAGGACATGGATTTGCTGGAGGAGCGCTTCCTGCAGCACCCGGCCCTGTCCATTGAGCAGAGCCGCCTGGTGACCAACTCCATGGCCCAGAAGGCCCGGCGCAATCTGATGGACGCCATCGCCCTGCGCACCAATTACAGCGACAAGGGCTATCAGGCTGTGGTGGACATGGAGGACATGATCGACCGCTACGAGGACAAGCTGGGCACCTATCTCATGAAGATCACCAACAAGGCCCTGTCCGTGGAGCAGAGCGAGGACGTGAGCAAATACCTCCACACCATCTCCGACTTTGAGCGTATCTCCGACCACGCCCTGAACATCGCCGACCTGGCCCAGGAGCTCCACGAGAAGAACGTGGACTTCTCTCCCACCGCCCGGAAGGAGCTGGGCGTCATGGAGAGCGCCGTCAGCGAAATCCTCACCCTGGCCATCGACGCCTTTGTCAACAGCGACGAGGAGCTGGCCGCCCGGGTGGAGCCGTTGGAGGAGATCATCGACGGCCTGTGCGACGAGCTGAAGCTCCACCACGTGGATCGGCTGCAGGCGGGCCTGTGCACCCTGTCCCAGGGCTTCGTGTTCAACGACCTGCTGACCAACTATGAGCGTGTGGCCGACCACTGCTCCAACATCGCCGTGGCCCTTATCGAGCTGGATCGTGACACCTTCGACACCCACGAGTACCTCAACTCCGTGCGGGATATGAAGTCCGCCTCCTTTGCCCGGTACTACGACGAGTACAAGACCAAATACGCGGTGTGATTTTGAAATCAGAGAGGCGTTTGCTATGGCATTTCTCACCTTCTTAGAGGGGCTGCGCGTGCCGCCCCTGACGGCGTTTTTCTCCGCCGTTACCTACCTGGGCGACGAGATCTGCTTCATGGCCCTGGCCATGCTGCTGTTCTGGTGCGTCAATAAGCGGCAGGGGTATTACCTGTTCGCCGTGGGCTTTGCCGGCATTGCGGCAAGCCAGATGATGAAGCTGTATTTCCGCGTTCCCCGTCCCTGGGTGCTGGACCCCGATTTTACCATCGTGGAGTCGGCCCGGGCGGGGGCCGGCGGCTACTCCTTCCCCTCCGGCCACACCCAGAGCGTCGTAGGCACCCTGGGGGTCATCGCCGTGTCCAACCGGCAGAAGTGGGTGCGCTGGCTGTGCCTGGCGGGGGTGATCCTGGTGCCCTTCTCCCGGATGTACCTGGGGGTCCACACGCCGCTGGACGTAGCCGTGGGCTTCGCCCTGTCGGCGGCGCTGGTAGGGTTGCTGTGGTTTGTCTTCCGTGACGACGCCCACTTTGCCCGGGGCGCCGGCTGGGTGCTGCTGGGCCTGCTGGCCCTGTCGCTGGTGTATCTGCTGTTCGTGCTGCGCTATCCCTTCCCCGCCGACATCGACCCGGAGAACTACGCCGAGGGCGTGAAGAACGCCTGGGTGATGCTGGGCGTGATGCTGGGCCTGCTGGTGAGCCGTTTCGTGGACGAGAAGAAGCTGCATTTCGACGTGTCGGCGCCCTTCCTGGGCCAGGCGTGCAAGCTGGTGCTGGGCCTGGCGCTGCTGGTGGTCATCCGTGTGGTGCTGAAGGCGCCCCTGCTGGCCCTGTTCCACGGCAGCGTGGCGGCGGATGCCGTGCGGTATTTCTGCATGGTCATCTTTGCCGGCTGCCTCTGGCCGCTGACCTTCCCCTTCTGGCAGAAGGTAGGGGCCAAAAAGTAAACCAGTATACGAAAAAACCTCCGGATGAAGTGAACCCCAAAAGTTAGACAAAAATATAATTAAGCGACGTGAAGGGTCTGGTATCTGTGTTGAGCAGGTGTCAGGCCCTTTAGTTTTAGCTTGATCCTGCGATTGTTGTAGTAATCGAGGTAGTCAACGAGCTCTT
>JAFPXK010000047.1 GCA_017412585.1 Oscillospiraceae bacterium | reverse complement strand
TTGATGATACGCTTGACGTCCAAACCCGCGATCTTGCCGGCGTCCTTGGTCGCCTGACGCTGGGCGTCGGTGAAGTAGGCGGGCACGGTGATGACCGCCTCGGTGACGGGGGAGCCCAGATAGCTCTCGGCGTCAGCCTTCAGCTTCTGGAGAATCATGGCGCTGATCTCCTGGGGGGTGTAGGCCTTGCCGTCGATGTTGACGCGATGGTCAGAGCCCATCTCGCGCTTGATGGAGGAGATGGTGCGGTCGGGGTTGGTGATGGCCTGGCGCTTTGCCACCTGGCCCACCATACGCTCGCCGGTCTTGGAAAATGCCACCACAGACGGGGTGGTGCGGTTGCCCTCAGCGTTGGCGATGACGACGGCCTCGCCGCCTTCCATCACGGCCACGCAGGAGTTGGTAGTACCCAGATCGATACCGATAACCTTAGACATAGTGATTGCCTCCTAATTTATCTCAATTTTTATTGATAACGTATGAAAATCTATTGCTTCGCGCCGGAAACGGCGCGTTTCAGCCGAAAATAATGGTTAATTTGCCACCTTGACCATGGCGAAGCGCAGCACCTTTTCGCCCATGGCGAAGCCCTTTTGGAACACCTCCACCACCGTGTTTTCACCGGCGGCTTCGTCCTCCACGTGCATGACGGCGTTGTGCTTTTCCGGGTCAAAGGGCTGGCCCAGGGCCTCGATTTCCGTGACGCCCAGCTTTTCCAGCACCGCCAGAAACTGCTTGGCGATCATCTCCAGGCCCTGCTTGTGGCTGTCGCCCTCTTCCAACTGGGCGGCGCCTCGGGCCAGATTGTCGTACACCTCCAGGAAGGGCTTGATGGTGTCGGCCTTGGCGTCTGCGTAGACGTTCTCCTTTTCCTTGGTGGTGCGCTTGCGGTAGTTGTCATATTCCGCCGCCAGACGGAGATATTTATCGTTGCCGTCGGACACCAGCTTGGCCAGCGCCTCCATCTTCTCCATCTGCTCTTTGGTGACGGTATAGGTCTCCGGCTGGGCCTCCTGGGGCTGCTCTTCCGCGGCCTCCGGGGTCATCTCCGGAGTGGTTTCCTCCTGGGGCTGCTCCTCCGGCGCGTTCTTTTTCTTCTTGTCGCTCATGGGTTTCCTTCTTCCTCCTTGGCGGGCAGCTCCCGCTTCCCGAACATTCTGGTGAGGCTCTCGGCGAAGTAGCTCAGCCGGGCCGCCACGGTGGCGTAGTCCATTCTGGTGGGGCCTACCACGCCGATAAGGCCCCGCATATTGTCCCCGATGTCGTAGGACGCCATCACCACGCTGCTTTCCTTCAGCGCGTCGCTGACGTTCTCCGGCCCGATGAGGATTTGCATGGGGGCGTCGGTGGTGGGCACGGGGAGATTCTCCTTGTTGTCCACCATGAAGTGCATCAGCCCCTGGGCCTTGTCGATGTCACGGAACTCCGGGAAGCTCATAATCCGGCTGGCGCCGCTGGTAAACACCTGGGTGTGGCCGTCGTCCTGCAGCAGCTCGCCGGCGTAGTCCACCACCCGGTTTAAGACCAGGAACCACTCCGGCACCACCTGGTCGCTGAGGCCCATCAGCTTGCCGTTCATCTCCCGGGCGGGGATGGCGGTGAAATGGGTGTTCAGCAGGTGGCTCATGGCGGGCAGCGCCGAGGGCTCCACCGGCAGGTCAACGGTCATCAGCTGGCTCTTGACCCGGCTGTCGGACAGCATCACCACGGCGATGAAGCTGGTGTCGTCCACCGTCAACAGCTCAAACCGCTTCACGGTGACGGCGCTGCGGTGGTCGGCGGCGGCGTAAGTGGGGTAGTTCACCAGGCTCTGGGCCATCTGGCCCGCCCGGGCCACCACCTGCTCCGTCTGCCGCAGCTCGCCGCGAAGGGAGTCGTTGATGGCCGCCTGCTCCTCCGGCGACAGAGGCCGCCGCTCCATCAGCTCGTTGACGTACAGCCGGTAGCCCTTGGCCGAGGGGATGCGCCCGGCGGAGGTGTGGGGCTGCTCCAAGTAGCCCATCTCGCTCAGATCCGCCAGCTCGTTGCGGATGGTGGCAGAGCTGATCTTGCCGGGCATCTTTTCCGCGATGGCCTTGGAGCCCAGGGGCTCGGCGGTGTCGATGTAGCTCTCCACCACGATTTTCAGTATTTGCTTTTTCCGCTCCGTCAGCTCCATGGCAGAACCTCCGTTTTAGCACTCGCTTTCCCTGAGTGCTAACACAGTTTACCACCCCCTCCCGGCATTGTCAATAGGTACTATTTTAAATTAATTGTGAACGGGGGAGGCGGGGTGTCGCTGGCGCTCGACGGCCCGGACACGGTATCGGTCACCGGCTGGGGTGGTCATCGCCCCCTCATCCGTCACGGCCTGCGGCCGTGCCACCTTCCCCCCGCGGGGGAAGGCGAGAGCGCTTATTGTTGTCGGGTCACGGGCGGAGCAGAGCCCCGCCCCTACGAATTGTTGTGCCCGGGTGCCGTTCAACCGAACGCGGCGGGCGGTGGCGACGGCATAGGGCGGAGCAGAGCCCCGCCCCTACGATGGGTTGTTGTGCACGGGTGCCGTTCAACCGGACGCGGCGGGCGGTGGCGACGGCATAGGGCGGAGCAGAGCCCCGCCCCTACGGGGGTTGTCTTTGCCGGGTGCCGTTCAACTGGGCTTGGCGGTAGAAACGCCGTGTTGGCGGCACACGCAGGTGCCGCCCTACGAATAGGGCGCGTCATTTCTCCGTAGGGCGGGACTACCCCAAGGGCACTGGCTCCACAAGCCGCTCGTACCTCGC
>JAFPXK010000046.1 GCA_017412585.1 Oscillospiraceae bacterium | reverse complement strand
CGATACCAATGTAAAAAGACGGATGCTTCGGCATCCGTCTTTTCACAGTATCAGCAGCAGCCCTAGGGCGATGACCAGTTCTTCGTCTGCCCCTTTTTGGAACAGCATCAGCAGCAGAAACAGCAGCAGCAAATCCCCGGAGTCCACATCCTCCATCTGCTGCAGCAGCGGCCCAAGGGAAAAGGGCGGGGGAGGGGGAGTGCCCGGCGGCGGACGGTGGGGCGGCGGCTCCGGCGCAGGGGGACGCAGAATCGGCCCGTGGTGATGGTGCTCCTCATGGCGTTCCTCATGGTGTTCCCCGTGATGCAAGTGTTCTTCGCGGTGAGCCACCGGAGACGGTGGCGGCACCGGGGGCTTTTCGGCTATGTCGATGGTCAGTTCCGCCCGGTCGCCGCGGCCAAAGTCGATGGGTTCCTCCACGGTGATGCGGCGGTAATTGCCGTTTGCATCCCGTACATAGCGGTTATACAAGGCGAAGCCCTCCTTCCGTCACGGCCTTTTTGCCCACGTGAATCAGGTGGGCCAGGCGTACCGCCTGCTCCACCTTGCCCTGCTTTTCCTGTCTTAAAAAGGGCCGCAGGGCGTAGAGCAGCCGGGCGGCGTCCGAATCGGTTTGCCGCAGCTCCTGCACCAGGGGCAGCAGCCGCGTCAGCGTTTCGCCGTCCAGCGGCAGGGGAGCGGGAGAGGGCGGCGGTGAAGACGGTGCAGGCGGCGGAGTGGGCTCGCTGCCGCCGGAGAGCTGCTGCGCCATCTGCATGATTTGCGCCATGGCGCTGGGGTCGTTGAGAATCTTTTGCATCCGGTCTTCCCATTCCGCCATTTTATCCGCCTCCTGTTACCCCATTTTCTCCGACAGACGTTTCAGCAACGCCGCGCCCTCTTTCTGCGCCATCAACTGCTTCATGGCCTGGATGGCCGCCTGGGTGCTGTCCTGCCCGGTGGTTGCTTCCGCCGTTTGCAGCAGCGCCATTAACTGCCGGGCCTCGTCGGACTGGGACAGCGCCTGTAATTCCTCCGGTGTTTTTCCAAAACGGCGGGAGAGTTCTTGCAGATCCATTTGCCCACCTCCTCACCGTCATTGTATGCGCCGAAACAAAAAAATGTACCCCTCCCAATGGGAGGGATACGGATTATCATTTCTCTTTGCCCTCGCGGCACAGGGCCTTGATGGGACATTCCCCGCAGCGCGGCGACCGGGCGGTACACCATTCACGGCCGAAGAGTACCATGCGATGGCAGAAATTGTTGGACTCCCGGGGAGGGATGGCCTTGCGGAGCTGCTGCTCCACCTTCAAGGGATCCTTGCTGCCGTCGGTGATGCCCAGACGGCCGGTGATGCGGATGCAGTGGGTGTCGCAGACGTAGCCCTCCTTGCCGTAGATGTCGCCCAGCACCAGGTTGGCGGTCTTGCGGCCCACGCCGGGCAGCTTCAAAAGGTCATCCATATTGTCCGGCACCTTACCGCCGTAGTCCCGCAGCAGCATCTGGGCGCTGCCTACGATATCCTTCGCCTTGGCCCGCCAGAAGCCGCAGGAGTGGATGTATTGGCCCACCTCGTCCACATCGGCGGCGGCGAAGTCTGCCAGGGTGGGGTAGCGCTGAAAGAGGGCCGGCGTCACCATATTGACCCGGGCGTCGGTACACTGGGCCGACAGCCGTACGGAGAACAGCAGTTCGTAATCCTTTTCGTAGTCCAGCGAGCAGATGGCGTCGGGGTACAGTCCTTTCAGCGCCTCGATAATGGCGTTTATGTCCTTTTTCGTTCTCATTCGCCTCACCTCGGCGTCCATTATAACAACTGTTGCGTAAAAAAGCAAATGATGCTATAATGAATGAGATTTTTGACAGGGAGGTGGCGCTATGCGGCCATTGGCGGATGAGATTCGTCCCCAGACGCTGGACGAGGTTGCCGGGCAGCGTCATCTGCTGGGGGAGGGGGCCCTGCTGCGGCGGCTTATCGAAAGCGGCAGCGACAACAATTATATCTTCTACGGCCCCTCCGGCACCGGCAAGACCACCGTGGCCAACATCATCGCCAAGCGGACGGACAAGGCGCTGTACCACTTAAACGCCACCACTGCCGGGCTCTCCGACGTGAAGGCCGTCATCTCCGACGTGGACACCCTGGCGGCCCCCAACGGGATTCTGCTGTATCTGGACGAAATACAGTATTTCAACAAAAAGCAGCAGCAGAGCCTGCTGGAGTTTCTGGAAAACGGGAAAATCACGCTGATTGCCAGTACCACGGAGAATCCCTATTTCTATATTTATAACGCGCTCTTGAGCCGCAGCACCGTGTTTGAGTTCAAGTCGCTGACGGCGGAGGAAACTCTCCCCGCCGTGTTGCGGGCGCTGGACAAGGTGGCCCAGCGGGGTGACCTGCCCTTTACCTGGGAGGACACGGTGCCCATGGACATCGCCAGGGGCTGCGGCGGCGACGTGCGCAAGGCCATCAATGCCGTGGAGCTGCTGTACCAGTCGGCGGTGCCCAAAGACGGTGGGTTATATGTGACAAGCGAAGACGCTTTACAGGTATCGCAGCACAGCGCCATGCGGTACGACCGGGACGGCGACGCCCATTACGACCTGCTCTCGTGCCTGCAAAAGTCCATCCGGGGCTCCGACCCCGACGCCGCGGTGTATTATCTGGGCCGGCTGCTGACGGCGGGGGACTTGCTCTCGCCCTGTCGGCGGCTGCTGGTGATCGCCAGTGAGGACATTGGCCTTGCCTATCCCCAGGCCATCGTTGTCACCAAGTCCTGCGTGGACGCGGCGCTGCAACTGGGCCTGCCTGAGGCCCGAATCCCCCTGGCGGAAGCGGCGCTGCTGCTGGCTACGGCCCCCAAGTCCAATTCCGCCATCGGCGCCATTGATGCCGCCATGGGGGACATCAAGTCCGGCGCCATGGGCGTTATTCCCCGGCACTTGCAAAACGTCCACGCCGACAGCACCGGCACCGGCAAGGTGGCCAAGTATAAGTACCCCCACAATTATCCCAACCACTATGTAAAGCAAAGATACTTGCCAGAGGAATTGGGTGACCGGCACTATTACGAGTACGGCCCCAACAAGACGGAGCAGGCCGCCAGGCGGTACTGGGACGAGATTAAGAAGGACGCTACGTGATGGATTTACAGTTACACGACGTTTTAGAGCTGAAAAAACAGCACCCCTGCGGCAGCAGGCGATGGGAAGTGCTGCGGGTCGGCATGGATATCAAATTAAAGTGCCTGGGCTGCGGCCATGAATTTATGGAGCCCCGCCGCAAGGTCGAAAAGATGATTAAGCGCATTGTGCCGAAGGAGGAAACGGAATGAGTCAGAAGTTTGCCAGGCGCATGGCCATGGTGATTGCCCTGGTGCTGGCCATCGTAATGGTGGCGTCACTGGTGGTGCCCTATTTGGGACTGTAATGGAGCGATAGATTCTGCCGGCAGGTTTTTTCCTGCCGGCTTCTTTTTTTGACCTCTTTTGAATGGTTGCCGCCGTATAATGCCCATGAGGTGAGGGCGGTGGTATTGTATATCGACAGGCTATTCTTCATCAATGCGGTGGTGGACTATCTCCTGCTCTTGACCACCGCCCAGCTGATGGGACTGCCGCTGCGCCGGGGACGGTATATCATTGTTTCCGTCATTGGCGGTCTGTATGGCGGGGCAGCGATGCTATTTCCATTGCTGGGCCAGTGGTGGGCAAAATGTGCAGTGGGGTTGGTCATCGCACTCATGGCCTATTGGCGGGAGGCTGAACGATGGCGGGCTGTGGCGCTGTATTTCCTGCTTTCAGGAGCCATGGCCGGGGCCATGCTGGCGGTGACGCTGCGCTCGGGGCAGGGAGGCGGCGTGGTCTACTTTGCCACCATGGGCTGGCGGACGCTGCTGCTGTCGGCGGCGGGCTTTTATGGCTTGCTCACATTTCTGTTCTACCAGAAAGCAAAGCACGGAGGGGGAGAACTGATGGAGATGACGTTGGACGCCTTTGGGCGTCAATGCCGCATACAGGTGCTGCGGGACAGCGGCAACGTGCTGCGCAACCCCGTGGACGGCGCGCCTGTACTTGTGGCGGAGTCGGAGGCCGTGCGCGGGCTTCTGCCGGATACGGCGGCCCACATCATCATGGGCGGCGGCGGGCCGGAGGACAAGATGGCGGCGCTGTACGACGCCGGCTTTACCGCCTTTACGCTGCTGCCGTATCAAAGCATCGGGTGCAGCGAGGGCCTTTTGCTGGCGCTGAAAAGCGACGCCATTCAGGCGGGAAACCGAAGGATTCCCCGGGCGCTGATTGCCCTGTATCACGGCAGCATTGGAAGAGGCGTTTATCATGGATTGTGGGGAGGTGAGCGGTATGGTGCTGCTATGGCAGAGGATTCGGCGGTGGATACGGCGCTTCAGGCAGGATAACATCTACTACATAGGCGGCAGCGATACTCTGCCGCCGCCGCTGCCCCGGGAGGAGGAAGCGGTGCTGATCGGTCGTTTGGCGCAGGGGGACAGCGAGGCACGGCAGCGGCTGATCGAGCGGAACCTGCGGCTGGTGGTTTATATCGCCAAGCGGTTTGACAACACCGGCATCAACATCGAGGATCTGATTTCCATCGGCACCATCGGTCTTATCAAGGCGGTGAATACCTTTCAAAGCGACAAGAATATCAAGCTGGCCACCTATGCCAGCCGCTGCATCGAAAACGAGATTTTGATGTATCTGCGGAAAAACAGCAATACCCGCACGGAGGTCAGCCTGGATGAGCCTTTGAACACCGATTGGGACGGCAAAGAACTGCTGCTGTCAGACGTGATGGGCACCGAGCCGGATGTTGTGATGCGGCCCCTGGAGGAGGACGTAGATCGTCAGCTGCTGCACTCCGCCGTAGCAAAGCTGGCCCCCCGGGAGCGGGAGATCATTGCCATGCGTTTCGGTCTCAGTGGCAGGAAGGAACTGACCCAAAAGGAGGTGGCCGACCACCTGGGCATCTCCCAAAGCTATATCTCCCGGCTGGAAAAGCGGATCATTCTCCGGCTGAAACGGGAGATGATGAAACTCGGATGAGTAAAACGGCTGTAAGGCAATTTCGCCTTACAGCCGTTGCTATTTCAATAAAATTGGTGCATCGAACGATTGATGACCATCATGTTGCAGTGGCGCAGCAGCTGCAAATCCTCCTTGCTCAGCTTAATGGACTGAAGCAGCGTATTATCATCTGTCATGGGCGCTTTTGCAATCAGAATCTTGACAGACGCCGGGGCGAAGAAGGGCGCCGAGCCGATGCCGGACATCATGCCGATGGCCGGCGCCCGGTTTTGCAGGGGGTTCATCAGGCAGATATATATCTTTTCCGCCCGGTTCATCTGGTTGGCCAGATGAATGTGGGTAATGGTGTCAAAGGCGTCCAACAGCCCGCTGTACAGGCTCTTGCACAGATCGGGAGCGCCGAAGCTGTCCAGGTCGTTGTAGAGCGTCACCTCCACGCCGCCTCCATCGGCGGCAGGGGAGAAACGCAGCAGCGATTTCACCACCCGATTCACCCGGCCATCGAAGTAATACATATAGGCCCGGTCCGTGTTGAAATAGGCGTCCACAGGCAGGGAAGCGTCGCTGTTCAGCGGCGTTTCTTCGATGTCAAGGAAGTATTTCAGCGCAACACCCAGCGCCCGGGCGATATCGTGGAGGGTCTCCACGTCAATGGCGATGATGCCGTTTTCATATTTTGAGATGGTAGCCTTGCTCTTTCCAATCATGTCGGAGAGCTGCGCAATGGTGAAGCCCCGGCTCTTGCGGTATTTCTTGATGCGCTGGCCCACTTGGCAGGAGAGAGTGGACATAGTATCACCTCCCACGGTAGAGTATATAAGGCAATTATAACAATCCGCCTCCATCGCGTCAACGGCTGTTATCTCAATAAGAAAATTTCTACAAGAAGATTTCTCTATAATAAAGTAGTATAGATGTTCTATTTTTTTGCTGTAATATGCTCGTCGCATATTGTCAAATCACTACGGAACCAATATAATGACATAAAAAAGGGAAGGGGTGAGCACCATCCGAAAAGAAGAATTACTCAAGCAGTACTTCGGTCACACAGCCTTCAGGCCCGGCCAGGAGCCACTGATCGACGCCCTGCTGCAGGGTCGGGACGTGCTGGGCGTCATGCCCACGGGCGCGGGTAAATCGGTATGCTACCAGATTCCCGCGCTGCTTTTGCCGGGGATTACGCTGGTCATTTCACCCCTCATATCTCTGATGAAGGATCAGGTGACGGCGCTGACGCAAGCGGGTGTGGCTGCGGCGTATATCAATTCCTCACTGTCTTATGCAAAGTATGTAGAGGTGCTGCGCCAGGCCAGACAGGGCGCCTATACTGTCATCTACGTCGCGCCGGAACGGCTCACCACGGATGCTTTTGTTTCCTTCGCCCGGAGCGCGCAGATTTCTTTGATTGCTGTGGATGAGGCGCACTGCGTATCCCAGTGGGGACAGGATTTCCGTCCCAGCTATTTGAAAATTGCCGAGTTCTGCCAATCGCTCCCCCAACGTCCTCCCATGGGTGCCTTTACTGCCACGGCGACAAACGAGGTGAAGGAGGATATTGTCAGGCTTCTGGGACTGCGCGATCCTTTGACGCTGACCACAGGGTTTGACCGGCCCAATCTCTATTTCTCCGTGGAAACGCCGGACAGCAAGAACGCCTGGCTTGTCTCCTATCTTATGGCTCGTCAGGAACAGAGCGGCATTATCTATTGCGCTACACGCAAAAACGTGGAGAAGGTCTGCGCCGATTTGAAGCGTCGCGGCTTCACGGCTACCCGATACCACGCCGGGCTGACGGACGAGGAGCGCCGCACAAATCAGGAGGATTTCCTCTATGACCGCGCCCGCGTCATGGTGGCCACCAACGCCTTTGGCATGGGCATCGATAAGTCCAACGTAAGCTATGTGGTCCACTATAATATGCCTAAAAACATGGAGAGCTACTACCAGGAGGCGGGCCGCGCCGGGCGGGATGGTGCCGGAGCGGAATGCGTACTGCTGTACGCACCTGCCGACGTACGCGCGGCCAGATTCCTTATCTCTAACAGTGATGAAAACGAAAATCTTACCGAGGAAGAGCGTGCCGTCATTCGGGAGCGTGATTTACAGCGCCTTGTGAAGATGGCGGGCTACTGCAAAACCACGGAGTGCCTGCGGCACTATATCCTCCGCTATTTTGGGGAACAATCGCCTCTGCACTGTCAAAACTGCCGTAATTGCAGGGCGTCGATGGCGGAATATGATATCACCACCGAGGCCCAAAAGATACTCTCCTGTATCGTCCGGGTGGAGCGGAAGTATGATTTCGGCCTGGGCGTGATGCAAATCGTCCGTACGCTGACCGGCAGCAAGGATAAGCGCATTTTGGAACTGGGTCTTGACCAGCTCCCCACCTACGGCACCATGCAAAAAGTGGAGGGCACCACCATTCGCCGCTACATCGATCATCTCATTGACCGGGGTTATTTAACCTTGACAGAGAACAAGTATCCTGTGCTGCACACCACAGAAAAGGCCAAAGATGTGCTGTTTCACGGTGAAAAGGTAATAATTCTGGATAGAAAGCAGCCGAAAAAGGCCCCTTCCGCCATCGCAAGCGACGCCGCTTATGTGGATAAGGAGCTGTATAACGCCCTCAGCGCCCTGCGATATAAAATCGCCAATCTGGAGGGTGTGCCGGCCTTCGTTGTGTTCAGTAATGCCACGCTGCTGGATATGGCGGCAAAGCAGCCTGTCATTCAGCCCGAATTCCTCCAGGTCTCCGGCGTTGGCAATCGCAAGGCAGAGCGATACGGGGAGCAATTCATGCAGTGTATCCGCGAATGGCGCGAGAGCCATTCCTCATAACCGCCCATAGCGTGACACATACACCGCTGCCTGCCCGAAGATAACATTCGGACAGGCAGCGGCGCTATTTATATGATTTTAGGGCTATCGTTTGGTGTTTCACCGGTCGAAGCTGGGGTTCACGTAGTAGACGTTCTTCGCGTCCAGTTTCTCCCGGGCCAGACGCAGGCCCTCGCCAAAGCGCTGGAAATGGACAATTTCCCGGGCACGGAGGAATTTGATCACGTCGTTCACGTCCGGGTCGTCGCTGAGGCGGAGAATGTTGTCGTAGGTGACACGGGCCTTCTGCTCGGCGGCCAGGTCCTCGGTGAGATCGGCAATCATATCGCCCTTTACCGCCATAGACGCGGCGCTCCAGGGGAAGCCGGAGGCGGCGGTGGGGTACACGCCGGCGGTGTGATCCACGAAGTAGGCGTCAAAACCGGCGGTCTTGATGTCATCCTCGTTCAGGTTGCGGGTCAACTGGTAGACGATGGTGCCCACCATTTCCAGATGACCCAGTTCCTCCGTGCCGATATCCGTCAGCAGACCCTTCAGTTCCGGATAGGGCATGGAGTAGCGCTGGCTCAAATACCGCAGGGAAGCGCCCAGCTCCCCGTCGGGCCCGCCATACTGACTGATGATAGCCGCCGCCAGCTTGGGGTTGGTGTTCTTGATTTTTACGGGGTATTGCAGCTTCTTTTCATAGACAAACATCAGCGATTACCTCCCATTTCCCAGGGCCAGGGGTTTTCCAGCCACTGGCAGCCGCTGTCGGTGGCTGCCGTCTGCGTCAAGGGGCCGTTGTTGGCCTCGTACTGGTCGCGGCGCTCCCGGGCCGCGCGAATCATGCTGCGGTAGAGGGCGAAGGCGTCGTCGTCATCGCAGTGGGTGGTGAGATAGAGCCCCATGTCGTCCACCATGAAATCCATGGCCATCAGCTCCGTCATGGGCGTGTCGGCCAGGCCGTTGGTGGGCGCCGTGTAGCGGAAGGGCATATCCAGTGCCGGGAACACGGTGCCCTGCCGCAGGGATTCATCGGCGTTGTAGCGGCGACAGTTGCGGCCCTGCATAGCCACGTAGGGGAAGGCCAGCGTACCCTCACCGCCTCCGGGCAAAGCGCCCATCACCACGCCGTCCGCGCTCTGCGCACTCGCCGTATTGTCGGTGGTCTGCACGGTGCCGTCCTGGGGCACGGGCTGGGACTGGCCCATCCACTGGTTGGCGTTCATCATGTCACCTACGCTGCTATTCAGCTGATTCATGGCAGCGTTCATCAGTGTCTTTTCTATATACACAGTGATCCTCCTTTGTTGTTTGCCGTAAGGCTATGCCATACTATGCGGTTTGGAAAAGAATTGTTTTTCTTTTTCCGGCAGATGTGTTACAATGCATACAGCGCCGCCCCTGCCGCATATCCATAAGGGAAAGGGGAGGGGAGAGGCGTGATTGTCATCATACGGAAAAGGCATCTGGCAATGGCTGCAGCGGCGCTTTGCGCCGTCTGTGTCATAGCCTATCTGCTGTGGCAGCCTGCAAAGGAAGAGCGCGTATTTGCCGCCGATAGGGTGGTGGTGGACGCGGGACACGGCGGTGCCGACGGCGGTGCTGTGGCGTCCGACGGCACGGCGGAGAGCGGCATCAACCTGGCCATCACTGTGAAAATACAGGAAATACTGCTGTTTCTGGGCCAAGACGTGACGTTGACGCGGACGGATGACCAGGGCCTTTATAACAGTGACAGCGTCACCATCCGTCAAAAAAAGGTGGCGGATACCCATAACCGGGTGGACCTCATCAACAGCGTGTACGGCGCGGTGCTCATCAGCATCCACCAAAACGCCCTGCCCTCGTCGCCCCGTACCCACGGTGCCCAGGTGTTTTACAACACGGTATCCCCGGCCCGGGAATTGGCCCAGAGCATACAGCAGGCGCTGAACGGCACCGTCAATACCGGCAACGCCAAGTCGGCCGCCGCCATCCCCGGCAGCGTATACATCATGGCCAACGTAAACTGCCCCGGCGTACTGGTGGAGTGCGGGTTCCTGTCCAATGCCGAGGAAACGAGGCTGTTGCAGACGCCGGCGTATCAGCAAAAGCTGGCCCAGGCCATTGTCTGCGGCTATTTATCATACGAAGGATGATGGAGCATGAAAGAGAAAACGGTCTATTTTTGCACGGAATGCGGCAACGAAAGCCCCAAGTGGGCAGGCCGGTGCCCCAGCTGCGGCGCATGGAACGCGCTGGTGGAGCAGCGGGCGGAGAAGATGAAGCGCCCATCCGGCGCAAGCCGCGGCATACCGCACAGTGTAAAGGTAACGAACATTACAGAGATCGACACCTCGGACGAGATTCGATTCTCCACCGGAATGGGGGAATTGGATCGGGTACTGGGCGGCGGCGCTGTCAAAGGCTCGTTGGTACTGGTGGGCGGCGCCCCCGGCATCGGCAAATCCACGCTGATGCTGCAAATCTGCCAGCAGTTGGGCAGGCAGAACAAGGTGCTGTACGTGTCCGGTGAGGAGTCCATCCATCAGTTGAAAATGCGTGCCAGACGCCTGGGGGTGGACAGTCCCAATCTCTTTGTAGTGTCCGAGACCCGGCTCAGCGACATTTTGGAGGCGGTGGAGCGGGAGCAGCCGGACGTGCTGATTATCGACTCCATCCAGACCCTATATAACGAAGAACTGGATTCGCCTGCCGGCGGCGTGGGCCAGGTGAAGGACTGCACCATGGCGCTGATGAACCTGGCCAAAGGGCAGGGGATTACCGTGTTCGTCATCGGCCACGTCAACAAGGAGGGCTCCATTGCCGGGCCCAAGGTGCTGGAGCACATGGTGGACTGCGTGCTGTATTTTGAGGGCGACCGCCACATGACCTATCGCATTCTACGGGCAGCGAAAAACCGCTTCGGCGCCACCAACGAGATCGGCGTCTTTGAAATGCTGAACGAGGGCCTCAAAGAGGTGGAAAACCCTTCGGAAATGCTGCTGAGCGGGCGGCCCCAGGATGCCCCGGGCACCTGCGTCACCTGCGTGATGGAAGGTGCCAGGCCGGTGCTGGCAGAGGTGCAGGCCCTGGTGTCCTCCGCCTCCGGCGTGCGGCCCCTGCGGCAGAGCAACGGCTTTGACTACAACCGGGCCAATATGCTGCTGGCGGTGCTGGAAAAGCGGGGCGGGCTGAAAATCAGCCAGTGCGACGCCTATCTCAACATCATCGGCGGCCTGACGCTGGACGAGCCCGCCGCCGACCTGGCAGCGCTGGTGGCCATAGCCTCCAGCTATCTGGACTACCCCGTGCCCAGCCAGATGGCAGCGGTAGGGGAAGTGGGCCTCTCCGGCGAAGTGCGCACCATCAGCCACCTGGAGCAGCGCCTCTCCGAGGTGCGGCGGCTGGGCTTCACCCAATGCATTGTGCCCCATCACCGGACAGGGGAGCTCCACGCCCCCGCGGGCCTGGAGCTGCTGCCGGTGCGGAATATCTCCGACGCGCTGAAGCTGTTTGTACGGGGAAAATAAAGAAAAGCCGCTCAAAAGAGCGGCTTTTTCGATAAACAGAGAAAAATATTACCGTTTTCCGGTGAGATTGATAGCCACAATGGCAATCACGGCGATGCCCGCCAGAATCAACGTGATAAGGCCCATATACATGTAAGACCTCCTGTGTAAAGAGATACGGAGCCGACTTCTGACAGGACCCCGGGCTTTGCCGAAATACACTGTATCGACCCCGTATTATAGATACGGAGCCAACCTCTGACAGGATCCCGGACTGTGCCGAAATACACTGTATCGGCTCCGTATCTATGGTAGATAATACCATACTGTAACGGGAAATACAAGCAGTAAATCATGAAATCACAAGATCGACCCCGAATTAGCCGTCAAAAAGATACGCCCAATGGCACAAAAAGAAGAGCCATCCAGTTTAGCGGCTTCTGACCCGGCTGTGCCGGCGATAGACCACCCTTCAGGCTCTTCTCAGCGCCATCCAGTTCAGCACTCACGGACGCAGCTCTGCTGCCGTTAAGCACCCTTCAGGCTCTGGATTCAATATACAGAAATAGATGCGTTTTGTCAAGCGCCGATGAGAAATACCGGAATTGGATAGGGAAGTGGGCGAAAGGGTGCAAGGCTTCGCAGACCGTTTTGTGAGATGGCGCTTTACAGTGTGCTGCCGTTTGCGTGGCTGCTGGCGGCCTCGTGGAATACCTTTTCTCCTCAGCTTTGAACAAGAACCGCTATTTTGTTTAGTTTTGTCGGTAAGGTACGGTAGACGCAGCCATAGCAGTACTTCCCAAATTCGCACAACTGTGGTATACTGTCCGCAAGAGCCAAGGTAGGGTAGACCCTCACGGCTACGAACAAAATTGAACAAAATAAAAATTTTGTTCAATTCGGAGTGGGAGGATAAGGCTATTTCCGGGGAAAGCCGCCAGATGGCGGCCTAAACCTCTCGTTGCTGCTCCACAACGCTCAGAGGCTATTCTGCGTTCTCACAGCCATCCGCCTTGATGCCGTCTTAGCGCTGCCGCTGTGCGATGCCGCTTTGCCTGCCATGCAGCAAGTTCATCCGCTTATCCGCTGCCGATACTGCGTTTCATTCTGCCGTTAGGAAGTGATTCATTTGTCTATCGATTATCGTCTGGAGTCGCCGCCGATTCTGTCGGAGTTTTTGTCCTACCATGAGACCATCAAGGCCCACAGCAGCCGCACGGTGGATGAATACTTTTTGGACATGCGGAATTTCTTCCGGTATCTCAAGCAGCTCCGCGATCCCGCGCTGCGGGGCAAAGAGCTGTCGGAAATCTCCATCATGGACGTAGATCTCCCCTTTGTAAAGGCTATTACCTTAACAGATATTTACGGGTATCTCACCTATTTAAGCCGAGAACGTGAAAGATTTCACAATAGTGACATCTCTGATAAAGGGCTGAATGCCGCGTCTCGCGCCAGAAAATTGGCTACAATTCGGTCATTTTTCAACTATTTATGCAATAAAACCCACCAATTAGAGGAAAATCCCTGCAAGGACATTGACGCCCCCAAGGCCAAGAAGTCCCTCCCCCACTATCTGACGCTGAAGGAGTCCATTTCCCTGCTGGATTCCGTGGACGGCGCCCACCGGGAGCGGGATTACTGCATCCTGACGCTGTTTTTGAACTGTGGACTGCGTATTTCCGAGCTGACGGGGCTGAATTTGAGCGACATTCAGGACGATCACCTGCGGGTGCTGGGCAAGGGCAATAAGGTGCGTGTGGTATATCTCAACGACGCCTGTAAGGACGCCCTGCGGGCCTACCTGCAGACCCGGCGGAACGTCAGCGGCAAGGCGGCAGATGCCCTGTTCCTCTCCGGGCAGAATAACCGCATCAGCCGCTCCACCGTCCACCATCTGGTGAAGAAATACCTCTCCATGGCCGGGCTGGACGCCTCCCAATACTCCGCTCACAAGCTGCGCCACACCGCCGCCACGCTGATGCTGCAAAACGGCGTGGACGTAAAGTCGGTGCAGGAGGTACTGGGCCACGAACACCTGAACACCACCGAGATCTATACCCATATCGACAACGAATCCCTGCGAACGGCTGCAAAGGCAAACCCCTTGTCACACCAGAAGATGAAAGGAAAAATCAAGGATTCGGACGCGGAATAAGACAACGCACCCGGCAGAAATCTGCCGGGTGCGTTCTGTTCTATTACCGATAAAACCCCACAATGTGCAGCACGCGGTATTCCGCATATTCATAGCTGCTCAATGGTCTGAAATCCGCGTCCAGGCTGTGGGCTGCCACCAGAATGTCATCGGCCGTGGCACCCCTGACCTCTACCACAACGGGGCTGTGCTGAAACACGCTGCCGTCAAAGCGCAGCTGCAGCACGTCTCCCGGCTGGACAATGGCCAGCTCCCGGCTCACCACTGCCGCAGGGCCCGCCGTGGCCTCCGGCCGCACCAGGAAGTTATGGAGATACTCCACCCCCGTCCAGGCCGGGGCCCGGTCCCGGGCAGAGCGATAGTACCAGCCAAACACCGGCTTGTAGTTCATTACGCCGCAGCCGGCAAAAAGACACTGGGAGGCGAAATTGGTACAGTCGCCGCCCAGGCGCTCAAAATCATAGTACCGCGGATTGCGCCCGAAGGCCCATTTGTGGGCATACGCCACGGCAGCCTCCCGATTGTACGCAGTTAACACGGCCTCTCCCCCTCCCTGCCATACTATGCCGGGCGGGGCACAGGCGGTCAGCCGTCCATCTCCTCCATGATATGCTCAAAGGCCAGGGCAAAAATCCGGTCGATATGCTCATCGTCCAGGGAATAGTACACCACCCTGCCCTGCTTGCGAATTTTCACCAACCGGGCATCCCGCAAAATTTTCAGCTGATGGCTCACCGCCGACTGGGTCATGTCCAAAATCGCCGCCAGGTCGTTGACGCACATTTCCTCGATGTGCAGCGCGCAGATCATCCGGCTGCGGGTGGAGTCGCCAAACACCTTAAACAGCTCCGATACCTCATACAGGGGCTCCTCGTCCGGCATTTTCTCCCGCACGGCGCGCACCACGTCCTCGTGAATCAGATTTTTCTCTGTCAGTTCCATGTGAATACCTCCGACAGCTTTTCTTATCCATTATCATACCCCATTCCCGCTAAAAGCGCAAGCTATGGCCGGAAAATGACAGAACAACGCCCCGAAGCATTCAGCTTCGGGGCGTTTGTGGAACTATAATAGAGAGATTACTCAGCCTTGCCGTCGCAGCCGAGCACGTCCACCAGCTTGTGCTTCACCAGCTCCTTGATGTTGGCGCGGGCGGGCTTCAGATACTGGCGGGGATCGAAGTCAGCGGGATGATCGTTGAAGTACTTGCGGATGGTGCCGGTCATGGCCAGGCGCAGGTCGGAGTCAATGTTGATCTTGCACACGGCCATGGAGGCAGCCTTACGGAGCTGATCCTCGGGCACGCCGATGGCGTCGGGCATGTTGCCGCCGTTTTCGTTGATCATCTTCACATACTCCTGGGGCACGGAAGAAGAGCCGTGGAGCACGATGGGGAAGCCGGGCAGACGACGCTGGACCTCCTCCAGGATGTCAAAGCGGAGCTGGGGCTTGGTGCCGGGCTTGAACTTGTAGGCGCCGTGGCTGGTGCCAATGGCGATGGCCAGAGAGTCGCAGCCGGTGCGCTCCACAAACTCCTGCACGTCCTCGGGACGGGTGTAGCTGGAATCCTCGGCGCTGACCTTGACCTCATCCTCGATGCCGGCCAGGGTGCCCAGCTCGGCCTCCACCACCACGCCATGGGCGTGGGCGTACTCTACCACCTGGCGGGTGATGGCGATATTCTCCTCAAAGGGCTTGGAGCTGGCGTCGATCATAACGGAGGTGAAGCCGTCGTCGATGCAGGACTTGCAGGTCTCAAAGCTGTCGCCGTGGTCCAGATGCAGGCAGATGGGCAGGCCGGTTTCAATCTCGGCGGCCTCCACCAGCTTGATAAGGTAGGTGCGGTTGGCATAAGCGCGGGCACCCTTGGAAACCTGCAGGATCACAGGGGCGTTCAGCTCTTTGCAGGCCTCGGTGATGCCCTGAATGATCTCCATATTGTTGACGTTGAAAGCGCCGATGGCGTAGCCGCCCTCGTAGGCCTTCTTGAACATCTCAGTAGAAGTAACCAGAGGCATAGTAACAATCTCCTTAATGATAAAAATTGTTTCAGTTGTATGGAACGTTCCTATTGTATCATATTTTTTTGGATTTGCAAGGGCAAACTACCTTTACAAGCGGATTTTTCCATGATAAAATATTTGCCGTTCGAGTGAATGCTATTCCTGCATTATATACATCATGGAGGTAATTGATATGAACGAACTGAAAGGCGCCTGCATCATCGGTCAGTCCGGCGGCCCCACTTCCGTCATCAACGCCAGCGCCTATGGCGTTATCGACACCGCGCTGAAATCCGGCTGCATCACCCAGGTGCTGGGCGCGGAGCACGGCATCAAGGGCGTGCTGAACGACCGGCTGTTTGACATGGGTCTGGAGGACCCCGAGGAGCTGCGGCTGATGAAGTATACCCCTTCCTCCGCCCTGGGCTCCTGCCGCTATAAAATCGCCGACCCCGAGAAGGACGACACCGATTACAAGCGCATCCTGGAGGTCTTCAAGAAGCACAACGTCCGCTACTTCTTCTATAACGGCGGCAACGATTCCATGGACACCTGCAATAAGATCAGCAAGTATATGCAGTCTGTGGGCTATGAGTGCCGCGTGATGGGCGTGCCCAAGACCATCGACAACGACCTGTGGGGCACCGATCACTGCCCCGGCTACGCCAGCGCCGCCAAGTATATCGCCACCTCCATTATGGAGGTCTATCACGACGCCCGGGTGTATGACACCGGCATGATCGCCGTGGTGGAGGTCATGGGCCGCCACGCCGGCTGGCTCACCGCCGCCTCCGCCCTGGCCAGCGAATACGGCTGCGGCCCCGACCTGATCTACATGCCCGAGACCGACTTCGACATGGACAAGTTCATCGCCGACGTCAAGCGCATCTATGCCGAGCGTAACTACTGCCTCATCGCCGTGTCCGAGGGCATCCACTACGCCGACGGCACCTTCGTGTCCGAGGCCAAGACCTCTGCCACCGACGGCTTCGGTCACGCCCAGCTGGGCGGCACCGCCACCATGCTGGCCGAGATCCTGAAGAAGGAAACCGGCGCCAAGGTCCGCGGCATTGAGCTGAACCTGCTGCAGCGCTGCGGCGCACACCTGGCCTCTGAGACCGACATCGAGGAGTCCTACATGGCCGGTAAGGCCGCCGTGGAAAACGCCGTGGCCGGCATCACCGACAAGATGATCGGTTTCGAGCGCGGCGTGGTGGACGGCAAGTATGCCTGCCGCACCAAGCTGCTGCCCCTCACCGACGTGGCCAACACCGAGAAGAAGCTGCCCCGGGAGTGGATCAATGAGGCCGGCAACGGCGTGAACCACCAGTTCATCGAGTACGCTCTGCCCCTGATTCAGGGCGAGCCCGACCTGCCCAAGGTGGACTCCCTGCCCCGCTTCTGCCATCTGAAGAAGATTCTGGCCAAGTAAATTGTCTTATACGAGCAAAGCACCGCAGCGAACGCTGCGGTGCTTTTATCCTATCATTTTTTCAGCGATTTCGATGATAAATGGCCCACAGGCCCTCCATCAGCAGGTATTTGTCGTAAGTGACGGCGTTGCGGCAGTAGCGGGTGATCACCGGCGCCGGGGAGCCGGTGGCCACCACGGTGGGCGTCTCGCCGGGTATCATCTCCCGGATGCGGTCAATGATCCCGTCCAGCATGGCGGCGGTGCCGTAGACGACGCCGTTGCGCAGACAGTCAGCGCTGTTTTTGCCGATGAGGCTGCGGGGATGCTCCAGGGAGATGTTGGGCAGCAGCGCCGCCTGGCCGCTGAGGGCGTTCATGCTTAGGTACACGCCGGGGAACATCAAGCCGCCCTCATAGATCTTCTGGGAGGAAATATAGGAGATGGTGGTGGCGGTGCCCATCTCCACCATAATGATGGGGGCGGGATACTTCTCCAGGGCCGCAACGGCGCTGGCCACAATGTCGGCGCCAAGCTGATTGTGTACCTCCATGCGGATATTGAGACCCGTTTTCACGCCGGGGCCCACCACCATGGGGGGCTTGCCGGTAAGGCGGGTCAGCGCCTTTTCCATGGAGAAATTCATGCCCGGCACCACGCTGGAGAAAATGGCGCCGGAAATGGCATGGATATCCACGTCATAGAGGGCAAATATATTCATCAGGTCAATGCTGATCTGGTCCGCAGTCTTGCGGCTGTCGGTGTCCACGGAGGAGAGAAACACAATCTTCTTTTCGTCGTCAAGCACGCCCACGGAAATGGTGGAGTTGCCGATGTCAATGGCCAGCAGCATACGCATACCTCCCAAAAATACTACATTGCCATTATCATATCACGGGAGAGCGCATTTCGCAAGTCACAAGTCTTCCAAATCTCTGTAAAAGCAAATCACTTTACAGTATAATACAGATAAGGCCTCCGCCGCCTTCGTTGATGATGCGCTCCAAGGTCTGCTGCAATTTGCCTCTGGCGTCGTCGGGCATACGCTTCAGCTTGGCCTGTAAGTCGTCGCTGACAATCTCATTAAAGCTGCGGCCGAAAATATTGGACTGCCAGATTTTACTGGTGTCCCCCTCAAACTCCTGCAGCAGGTAGTTCACCATGTCCTCGGACTGCTTTTCGTTGCCCACGATAGGCGACACAGTGGTTTCCACGTCGGCGCGGATCATGTGGATGGACGGCGCGCTGGCCTTCATCCGCACGCTGTATCGCCCGCCCTGCTTGATGATCTCCGGGTCCTCCAGGTTCAGCTCCTCCACGCTGGGCATGACGATGCCATAGCCCGTTTCCTTGGCGTCGTCCAGCGCCCGGGAGATTTTCTCATACTCCGCCTTTACCCCGCCCAATTCAGTGAGCAGCTCCATGATATCGCCGTCATCGTGAACGGTGAGGCCGGAGCGCTGGCTGACGGTGTCATAGAACATACTGCGGGGCATTTCCACCTCCGCCTCGGCTACGCCGGTGCCCAGGTTGATGGAGCGAATGGAGGCGGCGTCGATATCCTCTCTGCTCCTCAGGCCCTGCAGGCAGCGCCGAATGTCACGGATGTGGGCAAGCGCCCCGGTCTCCTGGGAAATGGCCTGGTAGAGGGCGGTACGCAGCGGATGCTCCGAGGGCAGCGCGTCAATCCAGGCAGGAAGATAAAAGTCCATCTCCTGCAAGGGAAACTCAAACAGCAGATCCTGCATGATGTCAGTGATTTGGCTGTCTGTCAAGTGTAAACAGTTGACAGGTACGCACTGCACCTGATACTTGTTTTCCAACTGGGCGGCCAGGCTTTTCGCCCCATCGCTGTCAGGGTCAGTGGAGTTAAGCAGCACCACGAAGGGCTTGCCGATAGACTGCAGCTCCCGGATGACCCGTTCCTCTGCCTCCACGTAGTCCTGGCGGGGAATATCGGTGATGGTGCCGTCGGTAGTGACCACGATACCCACGGTGGAGTGCTCGTTGATGACCTTCTGGGTGCCGATTTCCGCCGCCTCCGCCATGGGCATCTCCTGCTCCGACCAGGGCGTCATCACCATCCGGGGCAATTCGTTCTCCATCTGCCCCATGGCGCCGGGCACCATGTACCCCACGCAGTCCACCAGCCGCACGGAGAAATCACTGCCCTCCCCTGCGCTGATCTGTACCGCTTCCTCCGGCACGAACTTGGGCTCCGCCGTCATGATGGTGCGGCCCGAGCCGCTTTGGGGCAGCTCATCCCTGGCCCTGTCCCGGCGGTAATCGTCCGCCATGTTGGGCAGCACCTGGGACTCCATAAACCGCTTGATAAAGGTTGACTTTCCGGTACGCACAGGGCCCACCACACCGATGTAAATGCTGCCGCCCGTGCGCTTGGCCATATCCTGGTAGAGAGACGTGGATTGATTCATAGTGACGACCTCCGCAATTTGCATTCGTTTAGTCATTCCTATGAGACAACTCCCCGGGATAGAAGTAAAAAAATCCCGCATCCAAGCGGATGCGGGATCCATGTAATAGAAATCAGTCCTGCTGCCAGTTGTGCCACACGTTCTGCACGTCCTCGTTGTCCTCCAGCATATCCAGGAGCTTTTCCATGTTCTTTACGTCGTCAGGATCAGTCATGGTGACGTAGTTCTGGGGCACCATCTCGATGTCGGCGCTGACGAAATGGTAGCCCTTGCTCTCCAGGGCAGCCACCACGGCGTTGAAATCGTTGGGATCGGTGGTAATCTCAAACACGGGGCCGTCGGCCTCAAAGTCGGCAGCACCGGAGTCCAGGGCGTCCATCATCACGGTGTCCTCGTCCAGCTCCTGGTCCTCGTTGTCGATAACGATGACGCCCTTGCGGTCAAAGCTCCAGCTCACGCAGCCCTGGGCGCCCAGGCCCTTGCCGTACTTATCGAAATAGTGACGGACCTCCGGGGCGGTACGCTGGCGGTTGTCGGTCAGCGCCTCCACGATGACGGCGATGCCGTTGGGGCCATAGCCCTCGTAAGTGACGGACTCGTAGTTGTCGGTGTTGCCGTTGCCCAGGGCCTTCTCAATGGTGCGCTTGATGTTGTCGTTGGGCATGTTGGCAGCCTTGGCCTTGGCCACCACGGTGGCCAGACTGGAGTTATAGGCGGGGTCGCCGCTGCCACCCTGCTTGACGGCCACGATGATCTCCTTGGCTATCTTGGTAAAAGCGGCGCTGCGCTTGGCGTCAGCCGCGCCCTTGGTCTTTTGAATATTGTGCCACTTGGAATGTCCGGACATAGTTTATTTCTCCTTTATGCAATATTGAATGATCTCCCGGCGATGGGCCTGGCTCAGACACACCCCCACGTCGGGAAATGCGCCCTGCAAGCGGGACACGATTTCGGGGCAAATCAGGTTCTCGGTAGGAAAATGCCCCGCGTCAATCAGATTGATGGCTCCATGGTCCAAAAACTCGTGGTATTTCAAGTCCGATGTGACGAAGGTGTCGCAGCCCAGCGCCATAGCGTTTTCGATATACTCGCCGCAGGCGCCGCCGCCCACCGCCACACGGTGAACCGGCCTCCCGCTGTCGGTATATCGCAAGCCGTTACATCCTAATGATTTTAGCACAAAAGAGGTAAACTCCACAAGGGGTATTTCACATTTTGTTGTGCCGATTCGTCCGATTTTTTCATCATTTAACGGTGCAATGCCGGAAAGGCCCAGGGCTTTTGCCAGCACGTCGTTGACGCCGCCCTCCGCCGCGTCCAGATTGGTGTGCATACAGATGGCGGAGATGCCGTGGCGCAGCAGCTTCATCACCATACGCCCCTGGGCGTCTTCGTCGGTGACGTGCTGCACCTTATGCCAGGTGCAGTTCATGATGGGATGGTGGGACACAATGAGATCGGCGCCCATAGCTGCCGCCTCTTCCACCACCGGCTCGGTGATGTCCAGCGACACCAGCACCCGGTGAACAGTGCTGCCGCCCTCCCCTACCAGAAGGCCTACGTTGTCCCAGTCCGCTGCCAGGTCACGGGGCGCCCAGGCAAAGAGCATATTCTCAATGTCGCGCACAGTGGTCATAGCTGTCTCCTTTTCTCCGCCAGCGCCTCGCAAAGTCTGTCAAGCGCATCCGCCTTACATGCCTTATCCTGTGAGCGCCGCATACCATCCGCGGCCTTTTGCAGCCGGGCCATCTGGCGGGTTAAGTACTCGCCGTACAGCGGGTCATCCGTCAGCAGCAGCCCCGCATAGGTCTCCGCCTCGGAAAGGGGCGGCTGCGCCCCACCTTCCACGCACAGGATGGGATAGATGGTGCCCTTGTCCTCCGCCAAACGCTCGGCGGTGAAGCGGTAGCCATTCTCCGCCAGCCAGCGGCGCAGCAGCTCCTGCCGGGTCATGGGCTGCAAAATCAGACGGCAGCCGTCCTTCGTCCAGGGTGCGACGGACAAGATGGATATGATGCTCTCCCCGCCCATGCCGGCAACGACCACCGTGTCCACCTCGTCAGGGGCGATGCCCGCCAAGCCGTCGCACAGCCGCAGCTCCAGCGCCGCGCCGTATTCCTCCGCCGTGCGGCGGGCGTGGTCTAAGGGCTCGGCGCCGATATCTGAGGCGATGGCCCGGCGTATGGCCCCCCTTTGCAGCAGATATACCGGCAGATAGCCGTGGTCGGTGCCCACGTCTGCCAGGGCCGCGCCTGAGGGCACCAGGTCGGCCAGCATTTGCAGCCTGGGCTGCAGTTGTAACTCTTTCATAGGCCCTCCGGGCAGAATACAACGCATACGGCGTAACCGTATGCGTTGCGTTTTTTTACTCAGCCTTGTTGGCGGTCTCGTTGACGATGGCCAGCAGCTTTTCCACGTCCACGCCATGGACGGCGCAGGCCTCCTCCACAGTCTCACCGCGGGAGCTGGGGCAGCCCAGGCAGTGCATGCCGATGGAGAAGAAGATGGGCGCGGTCTGGGGCGCGATGTCCAGGATGTCACCGATGACGGTATCCTTGGTAATCTCAATCATTGGTATTGCCTCCTATCAGTAGATGGGTACAGTATACCCGCAATTCCCGCCGTTTTCAACAGGGAAATTGTAAACAAACTATCAGATTGTCAAAAAAGCATCGCAGATTTCGCGCCCGCTGGCGCGAACCATTGAAATCTGAAAAAAGTGACGACATGCGCGTCACTTTTTTCACTTCTCAGGCTACGAAGTGTGCGAATAGTGCGCCAGAGGCGCACTATTCGCGCGCGCAGTAGACTGCAATCCCATTGTCAAAAAACGGCATAGCCGTTTTTTGACAGGCTCAAACCATATCATGGCGACAAAAAAAGGGGCGCGATGCGCCCCTTTCGTTGTGTGCTTTAGTGCTCAGCCGTTCTCGCGCATCTTGGCGAAGCAGTCGCTGCAGTACACAGGACGGTCGGACTTGGGCTCGAAGGGCACCTTGGCCTCGCCGCCGCAGGAAGCGCAGACAGCGGTGAAATACTCACGGGGACCACGGGCAGCGTTCTTGCGAGCGTCACGGCAAGCCTTGCAGCGCTGGGGCTCGTTCTGGAAGCCGCGGGCAGCGTAGAACTCCTGCTCACCGGCGGTGAAAACGAACTCGTTGCCGCATTCTTTGCAAACTAAAGTCTTGTCTTCAAACATTGTTTTTACCCTCTCTTTGAGAAATATATTGCGCTCAGCCTCTGCTGATTTCGCCACTGGATAACTGCCGCTCCACTTTGCGGCGGATGCGCTGCACGGCATTGTCCACCGCCTTTGGCGGCCTGCCCACAGTCTCTGCGATTTCACGGCACGTAAGGCCGTCCAAATAGTACCCTAAAACCTCTGTTTCAAACGCAGACAACTGCCGACGAACATCCGTCAAGAGAAGCTGAGCTTTTTCTCTGTCGATCAGCAGGACCTCCGGGTCGGGCTGGGCAAAGAATGAATTGACTTCCAAAAAAGAGGGGTTCAAAGGGATGGCTTGGTTTAACGGAGTATTCTTGCCGGAGGCCGCCGCCTTCAGAACGGTGTAAATCCTGTTCCGAATGCAGGTCTCGGCAAAGGTGTGAAAGGAGGCGTCCCGCCCCGGGTCATACTCGCGCATGGCCTTCACAAGGGCAAACATGCCTTCCTGCAGAAGATCCTCGCTGTCGCCTCCCGCCAGGAAGAACGGGCGGGCCACACTGCGCACCAAACGATGATACCGCAGCGCCAGGATCTCCTCCGCCTGGGTGCTGCCCTCCCCCGCAGCCTGGCAAAGCTGCTCGTCGGACAACGCCCGCAAATTTGGTAAAATTACCCTATCATCCTTATCATACATGATTATACCTTTATTTTAATTCATTTGTCAAGTGAATCGGGAAAATTTGTAAATAAATTCCCGACAAAAACGGTATAAATTCTCGCCAAATGGCTTATAAGGTCAGTTGCTCCTGCCCGTCGAAGTCCAGATGGAGGTGCTCATAGGCTTTTCGGGTGACGCAGCGGCCCCGGGGCGTGCGGGTCAGGAAGCCCAACTGCATGAGATACGGCTCATAAACGTCTTCCAGCGTCACCGACTCCTCCCCTATGGTGGCTGCCAGCGTCTCCAGGCCCACCGGGCCGCCGCCGTAGTTTTCAATGATGGCCCGCAGCATGCGGCGGTCGATCTGATCCAGCCCCAGGTCGTCCACCTCCAGGGCAAGCAGCGCCTGGTCTGCCACCTGACGGGTAATGACGCCGTCGGCCTTCACCTGGGCGAAGTCTCGGACGCGGCGCAGCATCCGGTTGGCAATACGGGGCGTGCCCCGGGAGCGTCGGGCGATCTCCATGGCGCCGCTGTCCTCAATGGGTACGTTCAGAATGCCGGCGCTGCGGGTAACGATTTTCTTCAGCTCCTCCGGGGTGTACAGCTCCAGCCGCAGCGTCACGCCGAAGCGATCCCGCAGGGGCGCCGACAGGGAGCCCGCCCGGGTGGTGGCGCCAATCAGCGTGAATTTGGGCAAATCCAGGCGGATGGAGTTGGCGCTGGGGCCCTTGCCGATGATGATGTCAATAACGTAATCCTCCATGGCGGGGTACAAAATCTCCTCCACAGAGCGGTTCAGCCGGTGGATCTCGTCCACAAACAGGATATCGTTTTCACTTAAATTGGTCAGCAATGCCGCCAAATCGCCGGGCTTTTCAATGGCGGGGCCGGAGGTGATGCGGATATTGACCCCCATCTCCTGGGCGATGATGCCCGCCAGGGTGGTTTTGCCCAGGCCCGGAGGGCCGTGGAGCAGCACGTGGTCCAGCGACTCCGTGCGCCGTCGGGCCGCCTCGATAAACACGGCCAGATTATTTTTGGCCTTTTCCTGGCCGATATATTCCTGCAGCGTGTGGGGCCGGAGAGAGACCTCCTGAGCATCCTCCTGCAAAAAGGACTTTGTGACAATAGGCTCCTCGTAAATATCCGCGCCAAAATCAATGCTCAATGAGATCCCTCCTTATCGAATCATCTGCTTGAGCGCCTGCCGGATGATATCCTCCAGGGGCAGATGCTCCACGTCCACGTTCTTCAGCGCCATATTGACCTCCTGGGCGCCGTAGCCCAGCACAGCCAAAGCCGCGGCGGCCTCCTTCAGCTTGCCGGTGCTGCCGGCAGGCACGGCCGCTACACCGCCGCCATCGGGCACAAAGGCGCCGATTTCCTGATCCTTGCTCAGCTTGTCCTTCAGCTCCAGAATGATGCGCTGGGCAATCTTCTTGCCGATGCCGGGAGCGGCGGTCAGTGTCTTCTCGTCCCCCATCACCACGCACATGGCCAGCTGATCCGGCGTGGTGCTGGACAGGATGGACAGCGCCGCCTTGGGCCCCACGCCGTTGACGCCCAGCAGCAGCTTGAAGCTGCGCAGCTCCGCCTGGCTGGTAAAGCCGTAGAGATCCATGCCGTCCTCCTTCACGTTGAGGTAGGTGAACAGCTTGGTCTGGCTCCCCTTTTTCATGTGAGCCAGGGAATAATTGGTGGTATAGCAGGCAAAGCCCACGCCGCCGCAGTCGATGACGGCAAGACCCGCCTCCATTTCGGCCACGGTGCCGCTGACATAGTAGAACATCAAATCGTCTCCTTTACGTTGGGGTCTTTCCGCCGCAGCAGGCTGGTGGCGCTGCGGGCGTGGCACAGGGCGATGGCCAGGGCGTCCGCCGCGTCATCGGGCTTGGGCACGGCTTTCAGCTTCAAAATCCGTTTCACCATGTCCATCACCTGCCGCTTCTCCGCCAGACCGTAGCCCACCACCGCCTGCTTCACCTGCATGGGGGTGTACTCATAGATGGGCACGCCCAGCTTTTCGGCGGTGTAGAGGATGATGCCGCGGCCGTGGGCCACTGCAATGCCGGTGGTGATATTCTTGCTGAAAAACAGCTCTTCAATGGCGATTTCATCGGGCCGGAACTGCATAATCAGCTGTTCCAGATCCGTTTGAATCTGCACGAGGCGGGTGGCCAGCGGCAGCCCGGCCTCGGTGTTGATGGCGCCGTATTGCACCATGGTCTGCTTCCCCTTGTCACAGTCCAGCACGCCGAAGCCAACAATGGCGATGCCGGGGTCGATGCCCAATATGCGCAACACATTCCACCTCACAATCACAGTCATTATATCAAATGTTTGTTCGAATAGCAACAAAAAAAGACCACCGATCCGGTGGTCTTTTCCGATTTCGTCATGCGCGGGGATGGGCCTTGCGGTATACGTCCTTCAGCCCCTTGTTGATGATGTGGGTATACATCTGGGTGGAGGAAATATCGGCGTGGCCCAGCATCTCCTGAATGGACTTCAAGTCCGCGCCGTTTTCCAAAAGATGCACGGCAAAGCTGTGGCGCAGCATGTGTGGGGTGATGTCCTTGTCAATCTCCGCCTTGGCCTGGTAATACTTGATGATTTTCCAGAAGCCCTGGCGGCTCATGCGCTCGCCGTCCATGTTGACGAACAGGGCCTTTTCGCTCTCGTCGGCAATAAGGCGAGGGCGGATGCTCTCCATATAGTCCCGCAGCGCCTTGACGGCGGTGGTATACAGCGGAATGATGCGCTCCTTGCCCCGGTTGACGCAGCG
The DNA here is from genome assembly GCA_017412585.1 of Oscillospiraceae bacterium. Taxonomy (GTDB): domain Bacteria; phylum Bacillota; class Clostridia; order Oscillospirales; family Oscillospiraceae; genus Vescimonas. The sequence continues at coordinate 1,432 of JAFPXK010000046.1, read as the reverse complement.
AATGAACTCCAGCGTCAGGTTCACGTCGTCTACATTCAGGCCGATCAGCTCCGACACGCGGATGCCGGTGGCGTACAGCAGCTCCAGCATGGCGTGATCCCGGAAGCCCTTTTCATCCACACACTTGGGCTGGTCGAGAAACAGCTCCACTTCCTTGCTGGTGAGGATCTCCGGGTATTTGCGCTCCACCTTCACGCCGGACACCGCCTTGGCGGGGTTGGATTTCATGTGACCGGCACTGACCATATAGCCGAAGAAGCATTTCAGCGTGGCAGTACAGCGGGTGATGGTGGCCGGGGATTTCCCCTCCTGCCGAAGATGCTGCAAATACGCCTCCACCCGGGCGCGGTCCACCTTTCGCAGCGTGGAAACACCGCTGCGCACCAGCCAGGTCTGGAACTGCTGCATATCACGGAGATAGGAGCTGAGCGTATTGTCCGATGCGTGCTTTTCATTGACCAGATACTCCCGGAACTCCGCCACGTAATCCGCAGCCATCACGCTCATCTCCCTTCGTAACATCTACCCCGCCAGCGCAAGAGCCATCAGCCGCGGAGCCAGGCTGTATTCCAAAATAATGCCCAAGGTCAGGGCGGCAAAGCAAATCATAATACTGCGTAAATCGCGGCCCGACAGAGCCGCCAGCCCCTTGCGCTCATAGGCAAGGCGCCAGGCTGTGCCGCCGATGTAAAGCAGGCAGGGCAGCAGCACCGCAGCGCGCACGCCGAAGGCCGCCAGTGCCAGCAGCAAGCCGGACTTGCCCATGGCCGCAGAAAAAGAAACCGAGGCGTAGGAAAGGCTCACGCCCTCCCAAACCGCCAGCAGCGGAACGGCAACAATACCCAGACCGCAAAAGCTGACCGCCACCATCAGCAGCGGCACGCGGTAGAACGCCAGCGCCGTACCAAGGCCGCCGTAAGCACGGGAAGCCTCCGGCAGAGCGCTGTAAGCGGTGATGTAGGCCTGCAGCGCATCCAACTGGTCCCGGCTGCAGCGGGAGGCCAAAAACGCTCCCAGCAGAATGCCGCCCAGTGTGGAAAAGCCCAGCAGCCATACCCGTCGCCCACCGGACGACAGCTTCATGGAGCCCATGGAAAATGCGCCTGGTTTCATAGCCTGTACCTCACCTCAAAACACTCTATGAGGCACTGCAAGGATTTAGACGCAATTCCGAACAAGTAAACTATAGGCCTAATTTCATGGTTTCGCAAGGCTTTTGACGCAAATTATTATTTTTTGGCAATTATGTCAAAATGTTATGTAAACAATATTATGTTAACCTTGTCAATGGCGCGCCTTCGCTTCCCTTCCACGGCCGAAATATGGACACAATTCAAATGTGCATCACTATATCTTGTTTTTCAAAAAAACAGAAAGCGATGGAGCGCATTCCACCGCTTTTGTCAAGTACCTATTTCCCGGAAACTCCTTT
>JAFPXK010000045.1 GCA_017412585.1 Oscillospiraceae bacterium | reverse complement strand
GTAACGCTTACCGCCAGAGGCGGATAAATGGAAAAGGGCATCGGCAAACCGTCCGTAGGGGCGGGGCTCTGCTCCGCCCAACCCCGCCGCCACCCACCACCCACGCCGGATGAACGGTAAAGGGCATCGCAATCCACCGTATCCCGCCACCAATGCCCGCCACCCCCGGCTGAATGGTACAAGAAAACAACAAACCGCCCCGCCTTCCCCCTGGGGGGAAGGTGGCACGGCCTCCGGCCGTGACGGATGAGGGGGCGACAACGCAAAACCTGTGAAAAAACGCAGCCCCTCCGTAGGGACGGACGACTCTGTCCGCCCCAGCAAGTGAACAACACCCGCCAAGGCCGCCTGAATGGCACGCGCTGATGACACCCCTGCGTAGGGGCGGGGCTCTGCTCCGCCCTACTCCGCCACCAACACCCGCCAACCCCGGTTGAATGGCAAACGGAAACAACAGCCGCCCGGCCTTCTCCTCGGGGAGAAGGTGTCGGCGCAGCCGACGGATGAGGGGGCGGCCTTGCAGCACGTCATTCCCCCGCTACCCCAGCGCCACGTCCAGCACCATCATAATCAAAAATCCCACGCCGAACCCCGCCGTGCCCGCCAGCCCCTTGGCCTGAGGCACCAGCTCCGCCACCACCACGTACAGCATGGCCCCCGCCGCGAAGCTCAGCAGCCAGGGCATCCACCCCTCCGCCCCTGCGGCGCACAGCAGCACCGCCATGCCGAACACCGGCTCCACCACGCCGGAGGCCGCGCCGTAGAGAAAGGCTTTACCCCGGCCCGCGCCCTGCTGTCCCATGGGCAGGGAGATGGCCGCCCCCTCCGGGAAATTCTGTATGCCGATGCCCAGGGCCAGGGCGGAGGCCGCCGCCAGCGAGGCGCTGTCCCGGGCCAGGGCGAAGGCTAGCCCCACCGCCATGCCCTCCGGAACGTTGTGCAGCGTGATGGCAGCCATCAGCAGCGTGTTCCGCCGCCATGTCTCCTGCCTGTGGAGCCGCGGCAGCAGGATGTCCAGCCCGGAGAGGAACACCATCCCCGCCGTCAGCCCGATGGCGCAGGGCATCCAGGCCGGCAGCGGCCCCTCCGCCGCCCGCGCCAGCGCCGGCAGCAGCAGGCTCCATACGCTGGCCGCCGTCATCACTCCCGCGGCAAACCCCAGCATCACCTGCTCCCACCGCCGGGGCAGCGCTCCGGCAAAAAGAAACACCGTGGCCGCCCCCAGCGCCGTCATGGCGAAGGTGAATCCGGTGCCGGCGGCACCCCATAGTACCATCTGCGTTGTCAACGATCATCAGCGCCCTTATCCTGTCAGTCTGGGCAAGGGCGCCCCCGGGGGCGCAAGCCTCGCCTACTCCAGTATAGGCCGCCCCGGCCGCAAGGGTGACAGCGCCGACACACGGCATCGTACCATATGTACCCGAGGGACGGCAAATCCGTCCCTCGCGTTTTACCAGGTGGTGTTCTCCCCGTCCAGCAGAAAGCCGTCCCGGTCGTGTACCATGCCGTTTTCCACCATCTGCTCCCAGGAGGTGGGGCGGTAGCGCCAGTTGGCGCCCCGCCGGGCGCCGTAGATGCTGGTGCCCGCCGTGCCGCCCAGGGTGCCGTCGGTGCCGGTGGTGTTGGTGCCGCTGCCCACCACGCCGTTCTCCGTGCCGTTGCCGGTGATACTGTTGTTGTCGCCGCCGTTTGTGCCGATGCTGCCGTTATGGTCCGTCGCGCCGGGTGTCACGTTGGTGCCGGTGGCGGGGCGGGAATCCCGCTGCCCGCATCCGCCCAGCACCAGCGCGGCGCACAGAGCCAGAGCCAGTAAAGTGTGCTTCATGTTCTCTCTCCTCCCATTTTGTGGGCGTCCATGGCGCGGCCCCATCCGCAAAATGGAACTATGCCACGATGCCAATGGTAGTATGCCGCCGCCGCAGGATTTTATGGCGGGGAAATGGTGGCAGCGTTGCAATCTGCTGCCGCCTATGGTACAATAAAACCATCCCACATGTGAAAACGATTTGTAATATCCTGCATAAAATCAACTATTTGTATTCAAAATAAGGAGGATTTGGCCATGCAGAAGCTGGAAAAGCAGTTCCACCTCCACTGTGTGGAGGGCGACGTAGGCCGCTACGTCATCACCCCCGGCGACCCGGGCCGCTGCGAGAAAATCGCCGCGCTGTTGGACGACGCCCGCTTCGTGGTGTCCAACCGTGAGTTCACCATCTACACCGGCTCGCTGCTGGGGGAGAAGGTCAGCGTCTGCTCCACCGGCATCGGCGGCCCCTCTGCCGCCATCGCCATGGAGGAGCTCCACGCCGTGGGGGCGGACACCTTCATCCGTGTGGGCACCTGCGGCGGCATCGACCTGAACGTCCAGTCCGGCGACGTGGTCATCGCCACCGGCGCCATCCGCTTTGAGCATACCAGCCGGGAGTACGCCCCCATCGAGTTCCCCGCCGTGGCCGACTTTACCGTGGCCGGCGCGCTGGTGGAGGCGGCCCAGGCCCTGGGCTACCGCCACCATACCGGCGTTGTCCAGTGCAAGGACAGCTTCTACGGCCAGCACAGCCCCGCCCGCATGCCCGTCAGCTATGAGCTGCTGCAGAAGTGGGAGGCCTGGAAGCGCCTGGGCGTCAAGGCCAGCGAGATGGAGAGCGCCGCCATGTTCGTGGTGGCCGCCGCCCTGGGCTGCCGCTGCGGCTCCTGCTTCCACGTCATCTGGAACCAGGAGCGGGAGGCCGCCGGCCTGGACCAGAAGATGAACGAGGACACCTCCTCCGCCGTCAAGGTAGGCGTGGAGGCCCTCCGCCGCCTGATAGAAGCCGACCGCGCCGCCGCCCGCTGAGCGGAACCCCCGCCTTCTCCTCGGGGAGAAGGTGTCGGCGCAGCCGACGGATGAGGGGGCGATGACCGCACGCCTGCGCAGGGCGCACCGACCCGGTGACGGGTTTGGCAAATGGCCCGTTGGTTGCGAATAGGCACCGATTTTTCCCGTAGGGGCCGCCGCCCCGGCGGCCCGCAACGCAGCAACAACAATCCTTCGTAGGGCGGGACCTATGTGTCCCGCCACCCCGGTCCCACCCACCGCCAAGGCCGGTTGAATGGTACACGGTAACAACAATCCACCGTAGGGGCGGGGCTTACCCCAAGGGCACTGGCTCCACCATCCGCTCATTCTTCGCGGGGTGTCGCTGGCGCTGTCCGCCCCATCGCCTCTGCCCACCAACAACCTGGGGTGAATGGAACGCCGCAACGCGTCTGCGTAGGGCGCGACGACTCGGCGCGCCGCAGCGCCGGCAACAATATAATAAATAAGAGGAGCGATGCAACATCGCTCCTCTTATTTTGCCAAACCCCAAAAGAATTATTTTTCCAAAATATGCACGTTCAGATGGTTGTACGTCATCTCCACGCCGTACTTCTCAAAGCAGGTGCGGATGTTCTCCATCAGCGGGTAATACACGTCCCAGTAGGCGGAGGCGTCGCACCAGCAGCGCACGATGTAGGCGATGCTGCTCTCGCCGTAGCTGTCCACCAGCACGACGGGGGCCGGGTCGGCGTGTATCTGGGGGCACATGCCCACCGCCTCCAGCAGCGCCCGGCGCACCGTCTGGGCCGCCGCGTCGTAGGAGGCCGTCACGGTGATATTGATGCGCCGCTTCCCCAGCCGGGTGTAATTGGTGATTCTGTCGGCGCTGAGTGAGCCGTTGGGCACCACGATCCGCAGCCCGTTGGGGTGGTCCAGGCAGGTGTGGGTCAGATGGATCTCCGCCACCGTCCCGGCGCTGGACCCTGCCTCGATGTAGTCGCCGATGGCGAAGGGATTGGTGCCCAGGATCACCAGGCCGCCTGCCACGTTGCTCAGCACCGTCTGCACCGCCAGCGTCACCGCCAGCGAGAGGACGCTCAGCAGCGCCACCAGTGACGTGATGGGCACGCCCAGCTGGTCGGCCACCACCAGCACCGTCACCACCAGCATCAGCGTCTTGATGCCCTTGCGCAGGTATCCGCCCACCCGCTTGTCCAGGCGCCCCTTTTCCAGCACCTTGCCCAAAATGGCGTCCACGATTTTTGTCACGCCCAGGCACACCAGCAGCGTGGCCAGGGTGGTCAGCGCCTTGACCAACGTCATGTTGGTCACCACGTCGTTTACGGTTTCGGTCACAACGGTAGTATCTGTCATACTGCGCCCTCCTTGGGAATTATTCACCCCATTATACCCGCATCCGCCCTGTTTGACAAGCCCATCCAAAACTGCCCGTTTTCTCCCTCATCTACCGACATTGTGGCGAAAAATGGAAAAACGGCAGCTAAACCATGGCAATATTATGAAATAAGGCAAAAATATCAGAAAATAGTAAAATTACTCTTACATTCTGAAAAAAGCTGTGTTATAATGCCTGTCGAAATATCACGATTTACGGAAATAGCGGCGAAAAAGCGGGAGGCATCCATGTTTCAAATCGGAGAACTGGTGGTATACGGCGGCGAGGGCGTGTGCCGGGTGGAGAGCATCGGCGTGCCCGCCATCGCCGGCATGGATAAGCAGCGGCAGTATTACACCCTGCAGCCTCTCTACCGCACCGGCCAGGTGCTGACCCCCGTGGACACGAAGGTGCTGATGCGCCCCGTGATGACGGCGGAGGCGGCCCGTGCCTTCATCGCCGCCCTGCCCCAGCTGCCGCCCCAGGCCCCTCCCGAGGGGGGCATGCGCATGGCCAAGGAGCATTACCACGCCGTCTGCGCCACCTACGACTGCGCCGCCATGGCAGCCATGATCAAGCACACCGCCCGCCGCCGCCAGTGGGCACTGCGCCACGGTAAAAAAATCAGCCAGCTGGACGAGCGCTTCACCAAACGGGCGGAGGATCAGCTCTACGGCGAGCTGGCCGCAGCCCTGTCCCTGGCCCGCGACGATATGGAGACCTACATCCGCCAATCCTATCCCACCTGGCCCACCGAATAAAAAACCGCCCCAAAGGGCGGTTTTGAGCCTGTCAAAAAACGGCTCCGCCGTTTTTTGACAACAGGATTGCAGTCTACTACGCGCACGAATAGTGCGCCTCTGGCGCACTATTCGCACACTTCGTAGCCTGAGAAGTGAAAAAACTGACGCGCATGTCGTCAGTTTTTTCGAATTTCAATGGTTCGCGCCTGCGGGCGCGAAATCTGCGATGCTTTTTTGACAATCTGAAAACCGCCCCAAAGGGCGGTTTTTTCGCGCGCCGAAGGAACATATCACGCAAACATCGCCAAACAACCGCCCTGCCTTCTCCTTGGGGAGAAGGTGGCACGGCCAAAGGCCGTGACGGATGAGGGGGCGACGATGGGCAAGGGTGGGTGAATGGCAAACGGCGCCGCCTCCCTCCGTAGGGCGCGACGCCCCTGTCAAGCCCAACATAGGTAACACTTTGTCCAAGGACATGGGTAACACTTCACCTAACTTTTGAGCGGCGTTTTGAGATGAACAGTCCTTGACTGAGATCTATCCTGGCAATCTCGAAATGTCCATATTGGAGAGCC
>JAFPXK010000044.1 GCA_017412585.1 Oscillospiraceae bacterium | reverse complement strand
CCTTGGGGGCCACGTCGTTCATGACCTTGCCGTCGATGATCAGTTCGCCGCCGGAGATCTCCTCAAGGCCGGCGACCATGCGCAGGGTGGTGGACTTGCCGCAGCCGGAGGGGCCTACCAGCACGATGAACTCCTTGTCCGCGATGTCCAGGTTGAACTCCTGCACAGCCACCACGCCTTCGTCGGTGATTTGCAGGTTTACCTTCTTCTTCTCGGGTTCATCGGCCTTTTTCTTCTTGGATTTCTTTTGCTCGCCGCTGACGAAGGGGTACACTTTCTTGATGTTTTTCAGCTGAACAGATGCCATAATTTCGACTCCGGACACACGGCCTCCGCCAAATGTGCCCTCACAGCCCACTTCCGTGGTGCTGCTTTTACGACAGGTCTCCACACTGCCGCAGCCCGAGCCGGGGCGTTTTCATCCTCCTTTTTTTCACGGCGTGTCCGGCCAGAAAGTGGAGTGGTCGGGGCCGTGGAAATTACGATTCAGTGATTCGCCAGAATGGCCTGCACCTGCTCCGGCTCCGGCATGGAGCGGATGGCGCCCTTTTTGGTGGTGACCAGATATGCCGCTGCGTTGGCGAAGCGCAGCATGGCGGTCAACTGCTGCCGGGTGAGGCCCTCGATGCCGTTCTCCAGCGCAAAGTGCAGCACGGAGGCGCAGAAGGTGTCGCCGGCCCCGGTGGTCTCAATGGTGCCGCCCAGGCGGAAGCTGGGCACGAACACGTGCTTATCGCCGTAGAAGCAATAGCTGCCGTCGGCGCCCGCGGTGACGTTCAGCACCCGGATATTGGGGTAATCCTTTTGCAGCATGGCGGCCCCGGCTTCAAAATCGGTCTGGCCGGTCATGAACGCCAGCTCATTGTCGGCGATCTTCAGAATATCGCAATGGGCAAGACCCCAGGCGATCTGCTCCCTGGCCTCGTCCAGGCTGGCCCACAGGGGCGGGCGCAGGTTGGGGTCGAAGGAGATCAGCGCGCCGGACTCTTTGGCAATCGCCACGGCCTTTTTTGTAGCCTCCCGAACCTCCGGATGGGTCATGGACAGGGTGCCGAAGTGGAAGATGCGGGTGCTTTGCAGCGCCTCCAGGGGCAGCTCGTCGCTGCGCAGCATCATGTCCGCGCCGGGATTGCGGTAGAAGGAAAAGTCACGGTCGCCGCCGGGGTAGGTCTTGACGAAGGCCAGGGTGGTATGTACGTCGCTGTCCTCCAGCAGGTAGTCCATGCAGATGCCGGCCCCTGCGGCGGCGTCTCGGAGCTGGCGGCCGAACATATCCTTGCCCACCTTGCCCACAAAGGCCACACGCTTGCCCAGCTTGGCCAGCATGGCCAGCACGTTGCAGGGTGCGCCGCCGGGGTTGGCCTCCATGAGGGGATTGCCCTGCGTGCTCTCGCCGTTTTCGGTAAAGTCGATCAGCAGCTCGCCCAGGGCAATGACGTCAAAGGTCTTTCCCATAAGTCAATTCATCTCCAACTCGTATTTCTCCACGTCCATCAGCACGCTGCCGTCGGAGGAGAAGCTGATGGCGTTGGCCTCCAAGGGCGTATACAGCACGAAGGAGGCAGCCTGCTCGCCGTCGTTGACAAACAGCTCCAGGCTGTAGCGGTCCATAATGACCCGCATTTTCAGCACGCCGTTCTTCATCCAGACGGGGAACTCACGGACGTTGACGATGTCGTGAGGGAAACCGCTGTGGGTCCGGTCCACCTTGATGGTGCTGGTGTCGGGGCGGAAGCGAATCAGAGTGAAATGCTCGCCGTCCCGGGCCACGTACAGGCGGAACCACTTGAACATGCTGGCCTCGTTGCCCGGCCGGATGGTGACGGTCATGTCCAGATAGCGGCCGTTGATGCCCCGAAGGCTGGTCTCGCCATTGATGAGCACGTAGTGGTAATCGATCTTGATGCCGCGGTACCGCTCCAGCTCCCGGACGGGATTCTGGCACAGGCGGCCGCCCCGGATGGACAGCTCCCGGGGCAGCGTCATCTGGCCCATGAAGCGCAGGGAGGACAGCTTGCAGGAGGATGTCTCCCAGTTCTGCATCCATCCTATCATCACCCGTCTGCCATCGTCCGTCAAAAGGGTCTGGGGAGCGTAGAAGTCCAGGCCGTAGTCAATGGCCTGCACGTTTTCACGCATCAAATGGTGGGTGTCGGGGTCCATCTGGCCGATGAGGCACACGTTGGCGTTGCCGGGATGGAACTCCAGGCCGATGGCGGTCATTTCCTGAGGAGAGACCAGCAGCACGTCCTTTTCATCCAGCCGGAACAGGTCGGGGCACTCCCACATGCTGCCGTACTGGTTATGGCAGGCGGACACCACGCTGACGAACTCCCAGTGCATGGCGTCGGGGCTGCGGTAGAGCAGAATGTTGCCGCTGGTGTCGGCGCAGCGGTTGCCGATGACGGCGTAGTACAGTTCCCCTTCCCGCCAGATCTTGGGGTCCCGGAAGTCCTGGGTGCTGCCGCCCTCGGGCAGCAGGTCGCCCTGGATGACGGGATTGCAGTCCACCTTCTGGTAGTTCACGCCGTCGCCGATGGCAATGCACTGGGTCTGAAAGGCCTCAATCATGCCGTTGCGGCGGCGGACGTTGCGCACGCCGGTGTACATCAGAAGATGCTTGCCGTCGGGGGTCTCCACGGCGCTGCCGGAGAAGCAGCCGTCCCGGTCATACTCGGTGTCCGGCGCCATGGCGGCGGGAAGACGCTCCCAGTGCAGGAAGTCGCGGGTCTTCACGTGTCCCCAGTGCATGGGGCCCCACTTGGTATCGTAGGGGTAATACTGGAAGAACAGGTGGTATTCCCCCTTATAGGGGGCGAAGCCGTTGGGGTCGTTGATCCAGCCGATACCGCCGGTGAGATGGAACTTGGGCTGCTCTGCCTGCACATAGGGCAGATACTTTTTTTCAAAATCCCGCACTCTCTGCAGGGCCTTACTGGTCATTCGATATCCTCCTATCGTGTTTGGCAAAGAGAAGGGTTCCCGCCCCGGGAGCCCTTCTCTTCGCCCGCCTGGGTTGCCCCAGGCGGGGAAGGTTACCGCTTCCTGTCCCATGGGACAGGGCGGGAAAAAGGGGTCAGAATCAGCCGGCCATGTAGGCGTCGAAGTACTTCTGGAAGATGGACAGGTACTGGTCCACATTGTAAGCGGCCAGGTCGCTCTGCAGCTTCTCCCAGTCGGCGTCGGTGACACCGTTCATGATGCCGTTGGCGCGGAAGGTGTTGATGCACTTGTAGATATCCGCGTTCAGGTTGGAGATGGTCTTGGTATCATCGGTGCTCATGAACACGTTGGGGAACACGTACTTGGTGTGCATGTCGGGAGTGTAGATGTCCTTGATCCAGTCCAGACGATACTGGGCATCGTCGGGGCAGGTGACGTACACGCCGTAGTAGCTGTCCAGGATGGCCAGGGGGCCGCCCACGCACTCCGCCTCGCGGACTTCCACGGGAGAATGGTCACCCAGGTTGGCGTGCTGCAGCATGGGCTCGCCATTGGCGTTGGTGCCCATCACGAAGATATCGAAGCCGTCATCCTCGCCGTAGGTACCCCAGTTGTTCTGGGGGCTCTGCAGAGGCGCGTACATCTGATCCAGCCAGGCGCAAACCAGGGCGGGATTCTTGGCGTTGGCGGTCACCACGCAGCGGCCGCGATCGAAGCCGGAGGTGTAGGAACCGTTGCAGGGGGTCAGGTTGCGGACGTCAGCCTCCAGCATGGGCAGAGGAGCCCAGGGAGCAGTGCCGTCAATGATCTCGTTCATGGTCAGGCCAACGATGTTGGCCACGTCCCAGCTGAAGCAGACGCCGTAGCGGCCGGACTTGCCCTTAGCCACGTAGGTGCTCCACTCCTGGGTGAAGGCCTCGGGATCGAACAGGCCCTCGGTGTACAGCTTGTGCAGCCACTCCACGCCCTTGCGGTAGCCCTCGGCGGAAGCGGAGCAGATGACCTTGCCCTCGTCGGTGACGACGATGTGACGGCCGTCATCGGGATCGCCGTAGCCCTCGCCGAAGCCGTTGGTCAGCACGCGGCAGTCCTCATTGCCGGAGCCCACGATGCAGGCCAGGGGGATGATGTCGCCTTCGATGTTGAACTCAGCCTTCAGCTTGTCAGCGTTGTCGCGGAAGGCCAGCAGCACCTGCTCGAACTCGTCAACGGTGGTGGGCATCTCCAGGCCCAGGAAGTTCAGCCAGGCCACGTTGATGAAGGGCATGTTGCCGATGGTCTGGATGGCGGTCTTCTCATAGCCCAGCTGCTCGATCCAGGGCAGCGCCCAGATGTGGCCGTTCTCGTCGGTGCACATGGTGCGATACTCGGGAGCCTGCTCGAACACCTTGCTCAGGTTGGGCATATACTTGTCGATGTAATCCTCCACGTTGATGATGACGCCCTGCTTGGCGTACTTCAGCAGGTCGGGATCACTGAAGCCGGCGGAGAACACGAACTCGGGGAGGGTCTTGATGTTGGACATCTCCAGGGCAATCTTGTCGCCCCACTGGTCGCTCTGGATGGCCTTCCAGGTCACGTGGACGTTGGTCTGCTCCTCCAGACGCTTGAAGATGGTGCGGTTGTTGGGCTCAGACTCGGTGCCCGCGGGGTAGTTGATCAGGCCGCTGATCTGAGCGGTCTCTGCCAGGGGGAACTGCAGGGAAGCAGGATCCACCTCCAGGCCGGCCTCGCCGCCGGTGGGAGCGGAGCTGCCGCCGCAGCCGGCCAGCAGCACCATCGTCATGGCCAGGGCCAGAACGACAGCAAGAATTTTGCGCATTTTGCTCATACTTTTTCTCCTTTATCCTTATAAACAGGTTTTGCCTGTGAAGGCCGCATCAGCCCTTGACAGCGCCGGCCATAATGCCGTTGTCAAAGTACTTCTGGAAGAAGGGGTACATGATCATCAGAGGCAGGGAGGAAATGATGATGGTGGCGTACTTCAGCAGTTCGGCCAGCTGAGCGCGCTCAGCGGTGGACTGCATATCGGACACCATGCCGGGCTCCGGCTGGCTCTGAATCAGGATGGCCCGCAGCACCAGCTGCAGGGGCTGCTTGGAGGCGCTGTTGAGGTAAATCATGGCGTCGAAATAGCTGTTCCACATACCCACGAACTGCCACATGGAAATGGTGGCGATG
>JAFPXK010000043.1 GCA_017412585.1 Oscillospiraceae bacterium | reverse complement strand
TAGGGCCGGTACAGGTCCTCCACCTCCGAGAGGGTGGCGGCGCTGTCGATGGCGGCGGACAGTTCCTCCGTCAGCTTGCCCTGTCCCTCAATGGCGGACTTCACCTCGGAGCGCCGCAAGACCAGCTTCCGCAGATAGTTGAGCCGGTCGCCCAGGGCGCGCAGGGTGGTGTCGTCCATGTAGCCGTGCAGCTCCATGCGGTACCGGGCGATAAAGGGCACCGTGGCCCCCTCGTCCAGCAGGGTGATGACGTTCTCCACGTGCCGGGGCTCCTTTTGCAGCTCCCGGGCCAACATTTGGGTAATGGTTTCCATTTTGTGTTCCTTTCCGACAATGATTTTGCTTTGCCATTGATGGTTTTCCGATAAAGAAATGGCCGCGTGGCGGCCATTTCCGGTTTACATAATAATGCGATTTTACTTGTGATACAGCTTTTTGACCTCGTATTTGGGCTCGCAGCTGATCAGGATGCCCAGCCGCTGGTACACCTTGGCGTCCTCCTCGGAGATGATCACCGTGAAGTGGGCCTCGCTGCCCCGCAGGTTGCTGAGCTGGTGCTGCACCAGGGCGGCCAGGGGGTTGCTGAGGGCGGAGATGGTCAGCGCGATCAGCACCTCGTCGCTGTGGAGCCGGGGGTTATGGTGGCCCAGATACCCGGTCTTCATGGCGCTGATGGGCTCGATGACGGAGGCGGGGATCAGCTCCAGGTTGTGGTCGATGCCCGCCAGGTGCTTGATGGCGTTGAGCAGCATGGCGGCGCTGGGGCCCAGCAGGGAGGAGGTGCGGCCGGTGACGATGGCGCCGTCGGGCAGCACCATGGCTCCGGCGGGGGCGCCGGTCTCAGCGGCCTTGTCCAGGCTGGCCTGGATGGCGGGGCAGCACGCGTCGGTGACGCCCGCCTGCTGCATCACCAGCCGCAGCTTGGTCACCACCGTCTCGTCGCAGCGGCCCTTGGCCCGGGCCACCATGCCGTCGTAGTACCGCCGCAGAATTTCTCTCCGGCTGGCTTCCTGGCAGGCCTCGTCGTCCACAATGGCGAAGCCCGCCATGTTCACGCCCATATCCGTGGGGGACTTGTAGGGGCACTGGCCCTGAATCTTCTCAAACATGGCGGAGAGCACCGGGAAAATCTCCACGTCCCGGTTGTAGTTGACGGTGGTTTTGCCGTAGGCCTCCAGGTGGAAGGGGTCGATCATGTTCACGTCGTTGAGGTCGGCGGTGGCGGCCTCGTAGGCCAGGTTCACCGGGTGCTTCAAGGGCAGATTCCAGATGGGGAAGGTCTCATACTTGGCGTAGCCCGCCTTGATGCCCCGCTTGTTCTCGTGGTAGAGCTGGCTCAGGCAGGTGGCCATCTTGCCGCTGCCGGGGCCGGGGGCCGTCACCACCACGATGGGGCGGCTGGTCTCGATGTACTCGTTGCGGCCCAGGCCTTCGTCACTGACGATGTGACCCACGTCGGAGGGATAGCCGGCGATGGGATAGTGCTTCCAGGTCTTGACGCCCAGGGCGGCCAGGCGGTTGATGAAGGCGTCGGCGGCGCTCTGCCCGGCGTACTGGGTGATGACCACGCCGCCTACGAAGAAGCCCAGCTGGCGGAAGCTGTCCATCAGCCGCAGCACGTCGTCGTCGTAGCCGATGCCCAGGTCGCCGCGAATCTTATTTTTCTCGATGTCGGCGGCGCAGATGGCGATGATGATCTCCACCTCGTCCTGCATGGTGGCCAGCATACGGATCTTGCTGTCGGGCTGGAACCCCGGCAGCACCCGGCTGGCGTGATAGTCGTCAAACAGCTTGCCGCCGAACTCCAGATACAGCTTGTCGCCGAACTGGCTGCGGCGATCCCGGATATGCTCGGCCTGGAGAGCCAGATATTTGTCGTTGTCAAATCCCATCTTCATCCCGGATTTCACTCCCTCCCGAAAAATCAAACACGGGCCATTATACAACATATAGTGGTGAGAATAAAGCCTTTTCCCGGTTTTTCGCCATAGACATTTCGGAGAAAGTTGCCCGCCATTTTTGGCAAATCCCACCGTTGCATTTGAAAAAGCGGTGTATTATAATCAAAATAGTCACCTTATGAGGAGGATGCGCCATGCCCTATCAGACCTTCCGCTTCCACGTGCTGTGGCGGCATGAGAGCGAGCCGGCGTTCCGGGACTTTTTCCAGACCGACGACATTCAGGAGGCCAAGGAGTTCGCCATGCGCCTGGCCTTCGACGAGACCAACGTGGTCTGCGTCCGGGACGAAACGCTGGGCGACGTGGTACGGGATTTCGACGCGGAAATCTATAAAAAATGAATAGCACCATCGCCCCGGCGGCATACTACCGCCGAGGTGATTTTTTATGGCAAAGCGAAAGCCCATTGACCGGGCCCCCGATACCCACCCCTTCCACGCCCCGGTGGACAGCACCTTCGATATCATCAACCGCTACGGCACCTACAACATCCAGCCCACGGCGGACACGGAAAATCTCTTCCCCCTCATCGCGCCGGGCCTGCCCCGGGCCTGGGGCGAAATGAAGCTGGAAAAGGGCGACCTGCCCCGCCACGGCGGCATGAAAGAGTCGTAACGCGAAACAAAAAAGGACTGCCGGGGGCAGTCCTTTTTTCTGTGCAGAGTACGTCAATCCTTGTTGTGGGGCATTCGCAGCTCCGGCTCCGGCGTGCGGTTGATGACCCGCATCCCCGCCGGCACGGAGTGGGTGAGGAAGGTGTTGCCCCCCACCACGGCCCCCTGGCCGATAATGGTGTCGCCCCCCAGGATGGAGGCGCCGGAGTAGATGGTGGCGTCGCTCTCCACGGTGGGGTGGCGCTTGCCGGAGATGCCGCCGTGGCCGCCCCGGGTGCTGAGGGCGCCCAGGGTCACGCCCTGGTACAGCTTCACATGATCCCCCAGCTCCGACGTTTCGCCGATGACCACGCCGGTGCCGTGGTCGATGAAAAAATAGCTGCCTATGGCGGCGCCGGGGTGGATGTCGATGCCGGTGCGGCTGTGGGCGTACTCGGTCATGATCCGGGGGATGATGGGCACGTGGCGCAAAAACAGCTCGTGGGCAATGCGGTAGACGAAGATGGCGAACAGGCCCGGATAGGCGAAAATGACCTCCTCCCTGTTCTGGGCTGCCGGGTCGCCCTCAAAAAAGGCGTCCACGTCGGTCAAAAGCTGCTGCTGGATGCGGGGCAGCTGCTCTATCACCTCCCGGGCAGTGGCGGAGCTGCGGTCGATCTCCTCCTCCGGCAGCGCCAGGGCGATTTGCCGCTGCAAGGCGGTCTCGATTCGCTCCAGCAGCAGCGCGGCATAGTCGGCGGCGTCCAGGGTCATCAGCGCCGCGTCGCCGAAATAGGCGGGGAACATCAGCTTCCGCATCTCCCGGATCAAATCTTCAATGGCCTTGCGGTCAGGCAGGCGCACCCGTGCGCCGTACATGGGCACCCGGGCCTCCGCCATGGTTTGAGCCATGGCCTCCGCCGCACGGCGAATATAGGGATCGTACATCTTATTTTTCCTCCTGAAACAGTGGTGTGGAGAGATACCGCTCCCCGGTGTCGGGCAGCAGCGCCACGATATGGCGGCCCCGGTTCTCCGGCAGGCGGGCCAGCTGTTCCGCCGCCCACAGGGCCGCGCCGGAGGTGATGCCGCACAGCACGCCCTCGGTCCTGGTCAGCAGTCGGGCGGCGGCGTAGGCGTCCTGCTCCCGGACGGTGATGACCCGGTCGATGAGGGAGGCGTCGTAGTTTTTCGGGATAAAATTGGCCCCGATGCCCATGAGGCCGTGGGGCCCGGCCTGACCGCCGCTGAGCAGGGGGGAGGCGGCGGGCTCTACCGCCACCAGCTCCACCGAGGGCTTGCGCTCCTTTAGGTACCGCCCCGTGCCGCTGATGGTGCCGCCGGTGCCCACCCCCGCCACGAAGATATCCACCTTGCCCTCGGTGTCGGCCCAGATCTCCGGGCCGGTGGTGGCGTAGTGGGCAGCGGGGTTGGCGGGATTGTCAAACTGGCCTGCGATGATGCTGCCCGGCGTGGCGGCGCGGATGGCCTCCGCCTTGGCGATGGCCCCCGCCATGCCCTCCTTGCCGGGGGTCAGCACCAGCTCCGCCCCGTAGGCCCGCAGCAGAGCCATCCGCTCGGCGCTCATGCTGTCGGGCATGGTGAGTATCACCCGGTAGCCCCGGCTCACCGCCATGGCCGCGAGACCAATGCCGGTGTTGCCGGAGGTGGGCTCGATGATGGTGCCGCCCGGTTGCAGCCGTCCCTCCGCCTCCGCCTGCCGTATCATCTCCAGCGCCACCCGGTCCTTGGCGGAGCCTGCGGGGTTGGCGCTCTCCAATTTCACGTACAGCACGGCCTCCAGCCCCCGGGCCGCGGCGTACCGCCGGGCCTCCAGCAGGGGCGTGCGGCCCACCAGTTCGCTTAACGACGTGACTTTCGCCATGAAAAACACTCCCTTATCCAGTATAAGCGCAAAAAAACGGAAGGTGCCCGGCACCCTCCGCCACCGGCGCGTCACGCGCCGTCCGGTCAGCGGCTGCCTATCTCCGGGCGCGGCAACACCCGCCCATGGTACACATGGACGCAGCATATTTGGCGCCAAAGCAGGTCATATCCGCTCTCCTTATGCCATAATGTGGTCATTATAACAGCGCCGCGGCGGATTGTCCATGCCCAAAGGGGCGAAAGAGACAAAAAATGTCTCCCCGGCCCAACCGGTTGCCAAATCCGCCCGGTTATTGTATAATACGGCTGAAATAAAACCCTTTTCATCCAAAAGGAGGCGATCTCATGTCCCGTAATACCAAGCTGGCCCTGCGGCTCATTATCCCCCTGGCGGTGGCCCTGGTGTCCATCTTCGTCCTGGGCCGCCACTTCGCCAAGGTGGAGACCTATCCCAATTCCATCGCCTATTTGGACGGCAAAAAGGTCACCGTCACCGAGCTGGCCGGGGCCGCCACCGCCGCCTCCGTGGCCATCACCGCCATCCCCGGCGACGTAGCCACCCCCATCGCGGAAAAGCTGGCGGATTTAAGCTCCTACTTCCTGCTGATTGTCTGCGCCATCTTCCTGGAAAAATACCTGATTACCCTCACCGGCGCCCTGACCTTCTATATCCTCATCCCCCTGGCCTGCCTTGCCATGATGGCGGACTGCTTCGTTAAGTCCAACGTCTGCCGCAATATGGCCCTGCGCCTGGCGGCTTTCGGCCTGGCCATTTTCATTCTGGTGCCCGTCAGCGTCAAGGCCGGGCAGATGATCGAGAATACCTATTCCGACGCCATCGCCCAAAGCCTCAACGCCCCCCAGTCGGCGGCGGAGGACATCACCGGCGACCTGCCGGCGGAGGAGGCCGCCCCGGAGGCGCCCCAGCAGAGCTGGTGGCAGCGGCTGATCCGGCAGGCCCAGGAGACGGTGGAGCAGGTGAAGCAGGGGGTCACCTCCGTCCCCGAAAAGGTGGAGACCACCTTGAGCCAGTTCATCGAGGCGGTGGCGGTGCTCATCGTCACCTCCTGCCTCATCCCCCTGCTGGTGGTAGCGGCCCTGATTTGGCTCACCAAGGCGATTCTGGGCCTGGAAATCAATCAAAAGGGCGCCAAATGGAACGACAAATTCACCAACCCCTTTTCGCGGAAAAAAGAATAACTGAAACGAAAAATCATCCCGCCGGACAGGAAAACCCGGCGGGATGTTTTTTATGAAAGAATGTGGGGCAACGGATGGATGTGGGATAACCGCCTGCTTTTCGCAAACGGCCCCTGTGGGGAAAAGCATTCACATCTTCTTGCCCAACACATACGTTGCAATCCCATAGGCCAATGCCGACGCCATCAGGACCACCGAAAGTAAAATCCCCGCAATCGTGTTTTCCGGGTCGCGGAGGGCGAGATAGAGTAACCCTCCGAGTATCGCCAGAGCACCCGCAAGGCAGGCGGCGACCGCCGCTTTACCTGTGATGATTTGGAGGCGCTCGTCGTTTTGCGCGCGCCACTGGGCCTCCGTCATGCGCCGCTGCTCGACGAGCTGGGGAACGGTTATTATCAAGACAGTCATCAGCGGGCTCCAGGAAATGGCGCTGTCGTTATGTCCCCGATGGGCAATAACAGCGGCAATGACGGTATAGAGCAGCATCAGTACGATAAGAACCACCTGCAGCCAGCCGCGGTATTTATATTGTTTCATGTTCTTGCCTCCTTACATTTTCTTGCTGTGGATTTGGTAGGAAATCAGCATCACGATGCCGCCCAGCGCCACCAGTCCGAACACGGACCACGCCGCGGCGGAATTATCCGTATAGAGCAACGCACAGAATAGCACGATGCCGCCCAGAAGCATGGCAAAGAACGCGTCAGCAAAGCTTTTGTTGACGATTGTCACCGTGCGCTCGTCGTTGTCCATTTTTGTGTGTTTTTGAAGCGCCTCGAACTGCTCCGGCGTCATGCGGCGCAGTCTGATGAAATTTATGGACATCATCAGGCCGCCGCTGAACGCCATTGAAAACGTAATGTACCATTTGTCCGCAAAGAAGACAAAAAGCACCGTGCAAAGTGCCGCCAGCACCAAAAGGCCAATCAGCCAGCTCAT
>JAFPXK010000042.1 GCA_017412585.1 Oscillospiraceae bacterium | reverse complement strand
TGTGGCTCTCCAATATGGACATTTCGAGATTGCCAGGATAGATCTCAGTCAAGGACTGTTCATCTCAAAACGCCGCTCAAAAGTTAGGTGAAGTGTTACCCATGTCCTTGGACAAAGTGTTACCTATGTTGGGCTTGACAGAGTCGTCGCGCCCTACGATAATAATTGGCAGAGAGCGGAGTTGGAGCGGTGGGCGTGGGCGGGCTGCTACTTGACAAGCCCGCCGGGGACACGGTATAATCATTCGTCGGAGAAAAATCCAAATTTACATAGAAACACGAGGTATCGTATCATGGCCAAGGACCAGAGAAATGTGGAAGCCATCACCCCCATGGAGGAGGATTTTGCCAAGTGGTATACGGACATCTGCCTGAAGGCGGAGCTGGTGGACTACGCCAGCGTGAAGGGCTTTCTGATTCTGCGCCCTTACGGCTACGCCATCTGGGAGAACATCCAGCGCTACATGGACAACGAGTTTAAGAAGACCGGGCACACCAACGTGGCCATGCCTGTGCTGATCCCCGAGAGCCTGCTGAAAAAGGAGGGGGAGCTGGTGGCCGGGTTCGCCCCCGAGGTGGCCTGGGTCACCCACGGCGGCAGCGAGAAGCTGGAGGAGCGGCTGGCCTTCCGCCCCACCTCCGAGACTATGTTCTGCGACCACTGGGCCCACGTGCTGCATAGTTGGCGGGAGCTGCCCATGCTGTACAACCAGTGGTGCTCCGTTATCCGGTGGGAAAAGACCACCCGCCCCTTCCTGCGGAGCCGGGAGTTCTGGTGGCAGGAGGGCCACACCATCCACGAGACCGCCGAAGAGGCCATGGCTGAGACGGAGCAGCAGCTGAACTGCTACGCCGACGTGTGCAAAAACGCCCTGGCTATGCCGGTGGTGAAGGGCCGCAAGACCGACAAGGAGAAGTTCGCCGGGGCCGAGGCCACCTACACCATCGAGTGCATGATGAAGGACCACAAGGCCCTCCAGTCCGGCACCTCCCACTACTTCGGCGACAAGTTCTCCCGGGCCTACGACGTGACCTTTACCGGCCGGGACAACAAGCTGCAGTATCCCTTCCAGACCTCCTGGGGCGCTTCTACCCGCCTTATCGGCGCGGTGATCATGACCCACAGCGACAACAACGGTCTGGTGCTGCCCCCCGTCATCGCCCCCACCCAGGTGGTGGTGGTTCCCATCGCCCAGCACAAGAGCGGCGTCATCGAGGCCGCCACGGCGCTGAAGGAGCGGCTGGTGAAGGCAGGGCTGCGGGTCATCATGGACGACTCCGACCAGTCCGCCGGATGGAAGTTCGCCCAGTATGAGATGAAGGGCGTGCCCCTGCGGCTGGAGATCGGCCCCAAGGACATGGAGAAGCAGCAGTGCTGCGCCGCCCGCCGGGACACCGGCGAGAAGTGCTTCATCCCCCTGGCCGAGCTGGAGACGGCCGTCCCCTCCCTGCTCCAGGACATCCACGACAACCTGTACCGCATGGCCTGCGAGAACCTGGAGGAGAACACCTTCGACATGACCTCCTGGGAGGAAGTGAAGGCCATGGCAGAGGGTCGCGGCGGCTTCGCCCGCACCAAGTGGTGCGGCTCTTTGGAGTGCGAGCTGGCCATGAAGGAGAAGGCCGGCGTGTCCTCCCGCTGCATGCCGCTGCAGCAGTCCGGCACCACCGGCAAGTGCGTGGTGTGCGGCAAGGAATGCGCCACGGATATCTACTGGGGCGTGGCGTATTGATTTTACGGGATAATATGAAAAGAGCGAGCCGTTTGGCTCGCTCTTTTTTGCTGCATTTATCAGCGGATGCCGGCGATGAAGGTGCCGGGGTGAGACTTGGCCCAGGCGATCATGTCGTAGGTGTTGGCGGCGGCGGTGATGACGGCGCCGTCCCAGTGCTCTACGGTGAGGCTGTCCAGCCAGGGGTCGGCGCCCTCGAAGCGGACGTAGTAGGGATGGGCCTCCCCCGTGCCGTCCAGGGTTGTGGGGATAGCTTTGTCGGTATAGAACCGGCGCTGGCCGGCCTGGATATCCAGGCAGTCCTGCATCACGTTGGCGGCGGTGGGGAAGCGGCCGGCGCCCTGGCCGTAGAAGCTCTGGCGGCCCAGCCCGGCGGCCTCATAGGTGATGAGGTTGAAGTTGGCGGGGACGGCGGCCTCCAAATCGTGGGTGTCCACCAGGGTGGGCTCGATGTAGGCGCAGACGCCGTTTTCCGCCGTGCCGGCGTAGGCCAGCAGCTTGCACACGAAGCCGTGGGCCCGGAAGTTGGCGATGTCCCTGGCGGTGACATAGCGGATGCCGAAGGTGGGGATGGCTTCCTCCGACAGCACCCCACCGAAGGCGATATTGGCGGAAATGGTCAGCTTGCGGCGGATATCGTCGCCGTCGATGTCGGCGCTGGGGTCGGCCTCGGCATAGCCCAGGGCCTGGGCCTTTTGCAGCACGGCGGCAAAGTCCACGTCGCTGCGGTGCATGGCGTCCATGATATAGTTGCTGGTGCCGTTCATGATACCGCCCAGGGACTCGATCTCATCCAGGCGGGCCACACGCTCCAGGTTCACCAGCCAGGGGATGCCGCCGCCCACCGCCGCCGTGCAGCGCAGGGCCACGCCCTTTTCCGCCGCCAGGGCGGTGAGCTCCCGGTAGTAGGCGGCGATAAGGGCCTTGTTGGCGGTGACCACGTTCTTGCCCGCCTCCAGGGCGGCCTTGACGTACTCGTAGGCCGGGTGGAGACCGCCCATCACCTCCACCACCGTGTCGATGGCGTCGTCGCCCAGTATATCTTGCATATCACGGGTGGAAATGGCGGCGATCTCCGGCTTGTCCGAGCGCACCAGAACACGCTTCACCGCCACGTCGCTGCGGCCCAGGCACCACTGATGCACGCCGCCGCCTACCACGCCATATCCCAAAAGGCCAAGTTGCATATCGCACCTCCGCAAAAACGAATTTGCCTTATTGTACTCGCATAAAGGGCATTTGTCAACTGCAAGAGAACAGATCGAGGATGTGGGGAGGGAAAAACGCCGCCCGGTGGGCGGCGTTTTTTGCTATTATCGGGTTGAATCTTACAGGCTGTGGAGGGCGTCCAGCAGGCGCTGCTTGTCGGTGACGCCTACGAACTGCTTTACCACCTGGCCGTCCTTGAAGATCATCAGGGCGGGGATGCTGCTGATCTGGTAGGCGGCGGCCAGCTCCATGTTCTCGTCCACGTTCACCTTGGCCACCTTGAAGTCGCTGGCGCCGGCGTCCAGGTCCTCCAGCACGGGGGCCATCATCTGGCAGGGGCCGCACCAAACCGCCCAAAAGTCCACCAGAACGGGCTGCTTGCTCTGCAGCACTTCCTTTTCAAAGTTGTCGCTTGTGGCATGAATGATCGCCATGTCAAGTTCCTCCTTGTTGTGTATTTTTATATAGTGTACCCCGCGGGTAGGAATTATACAGTGATATTTGCAACAATCTGGCAAGAATTGTCACAGCGCCACACGGATGACGCCCTGGTTGCGGATCTCCAGCACATAGCAGGGGCCGATGCGTTGCTCCATGGTGGCGCGGAACTCGTCCACCATGTCCGTGGGTACCCAGGCCTGGATGGTGCCGGCGAAGCCGCCGCCGTGGACGCGGACGGCGCCACGGCCATTTAGCAGCTGTTCGGCGGCAGCCAGGGCCAACGTCACGGACTGCTCCTGGGGGAAGTCGTAGCTGTTTTGCAGGTACATGCCGGAGGAGCGGCCCGACTCCCGCACCAGGGAGAGGAAACGGTCAAAGTCGCCCTGCTTCATGGCCTGGGCCATCTCATGGGCCCGCCTGTCCTCCCGGAAGAAGTGGGCGGCCCGGGCGGCGGCGCGGTCGCCGCACCGGCGGCGGACGGCGGTCAGGTTGGCCCAGAAGTCGCCCTCCGCCACGTCACGGAGGCGGGTCTTGCCGAAGAAGGCCGCCACGGCCCCCATCTCCGCCGGGATGGCGGCGTAGGCGTCCGTCAGGTCGGCGTGGTCGGCTCCCACGTTGATGATGCACAGGGCATAGCCCAGGGAGGCGGCGTCCAGCGTCACCTTTTCCACCTGGGGCGGGGTGACGCCCAGGTCCATGGCCACGGCGCCGCCAACGGCGCAGGCCGCCTGGTCCATCAGGCCGCAAGGCTTGCCGAACCACTGATTCTCCGCCTGCTGGGCCATCATGGCCAATTCCACGGCGGTGACAGATTCATCACAGAAAAGGCAGTTCAGCACCTGACCCATCAGCACCTCAAAGGCGGCGCTGCTGGACAGGCCGGAGCCGGCGGGGACGTGGGAATCCATGGAGATATCGCAGCCGGACACGGCAAAGCCCTTTTGCCGCAGCAGCTCCGCCATGCCCTGCACCAGGGCGCCGGAGGTGGCCTCCCGCTCACGGTGGCCGTCGCCTAATTTGACGGAAAAGGCGGGGTGGCCCTGGGACAGGACGCGGATGACGTCGGTGCCGTTGGGGGCGGCGCAGGCCAGCATATCCATATTCACCGACGCCGCCAGCACGTGGCCGCCCTGGTGGTCGGTATGGTTGCCGCCCAGCTCCGTGCGG
>JAFPXK010000041.1 GCA_017412585.1 Oscillospiraceae bacterium | reverse complement strand
CGCAAGCTCATTCAACGTTTTTCAACGTTTTCTGGTGCTTTTCGTTCGTTCATTGTTTAATTTACAAGGTACACATCCCGCAACCGCGGAACAGTTGATATATTAGCATCGAGTCGGCCGTTTGTCAACACATTTTTTCACTTTTTTTCAGAAAAATTCCGATATTTTTCGAGGCGTGAAGGATGGGCGATAACAGGTTGCTTTTTCATCAGCATGTGTTATACTATGGGGGATATTTCAGCGAAGGAGACTATATTTTATATGAGCAATTGTAATCACGACTGCGGCAGCTGCGGCAAGGAGTGCGGCGAGCGCCAGGGGGGCAGCCCCTTTCAGATCAAGCCCCTGCGGGAGGGCTGCCGGGTAGGCAAGGTATACGGCGTGGTCAGCGGCAAGGGCGGCGTGGGCAAGTCCATGGTCACCAGCCAGCTGGCCGTCAGCATGCGGCGGGAGGGCTACCAGGTGGCCGTGCTGGACGCGGACGTCACCGGGCCCAGCATCCCCAAGGCCTTCGGCGTACACACCCAGGCCATGAGCGACGGCGAGGCGCTGTTGCCCGTCACCACCCGGAGCGGCATCCAGCTCATGAGCGTGAACCTGCTGCTGGAGAACGAGACCGACCCCGTCATCTGGCGGGGGCCCGTTATCGGCGGCGTGGTGCAGCAGTTCTGGGGTGACGTGCTGTGGCAGGATGTGGACTACATGTTCGTGGACATGCCTCCCGGAACGGGCGACGTGGCGCTGAACGTGTTCCAGACGCTGCCGGTGGACGGCGTAATCATCGTGGCCAGCCCCCAGGAGCTGGTGAGCATGGTGGTGGAAAAGGCCGTAAAGATGGCGAAGATGATGAACATCCCCATCCTGGGCCTGGTGGAGAACATGAGCTACGTGGCCTGCCCCGACTGCGGCAGGAAAATCTATCTCTTCGGCGAGGGCAAGACGGAGGAAGCCGCCGCCAAATACGGCCTGCCCCTGCTGGCGAAAATGCCCATTGACCCGCAGCTGGCCAAGCTGGTGGACGACGGCGCCATTGAGAGCTTTGAGGGCCACTGGCTGGACGGCGTGGTGGAGGCCATTTTGAAGGACCGGCAGGAATAAGGCCCCCTCCCTATCAGAATATGCGAAAACGCGGACGCTGTGCGTCCGCGCTTTTTCATTTTCCCTATATTATATAAGGTGCTGCAGCAGCAGGATGGCGCCGGAGAGGCCCACGAAAGCGTAGACCACCGTGCGGGCCCTGTCGGCGTTGAGGCGGCGGCTGATATGCTGGCCCAGCACCATGCCCGCCAGGATGCCCACAGAGCCTGCAGCGCCGTAGGGCAGCAGGGCCGGGCGGAGGATGCCGCCGGCGATGCGGCCTATGAGACTGACGGCGCCGGAGACGGTGAACAGGAACTGCATACAGGCCTGGTACTCCTCCGGCGAGGCGCAGGCGTTGATGAAGTAGAGGGCCATGGGCGGTCCGCCGATGGCGAACAGGCCCGCCGACGTGCCCGCCAGGCCGCCGCACACCGCGCCCACCACGGGCCGGGGCGACAGCTTTACCCGCCGGGCCACCAGCAGGAAGTACAGCGACAGGGCGATAAGCAGCGCCCCCAGGGCAACCACCAGGGACTGGGTGGGCAGATCCTTGACGAAGTGAATCATCACCAGGCTGGCGGCGCAGTACAGCACCGTGGGCCACAGGGCCAGGGACAGCCGGAGATGCTTGCGGTAGCGCCAGAAGAGGGCGATGCAGAAGAGCTGGTTGATGACGATAGCCAGAGCCGGGGCGTCGATCATGTCAAATAGGAACGGGAACACCAGCATCATGGTGACCACGGAGCCGAAGCCCGTCACCGTCTGCACCACGCCGGCGGCGGCTGCCGTCAGGGTGACGATAAGCCAGATCATGGATTTCCCGCCTCGTCGAACACGGCGCGGAAGGTGTCGCCGTCCATGGTCTCATGGGCCAGCAGGTATTGGGCCACCGCCTCCAGCTCCGGCCGATGGGCGGAGAGCAGGTCGGTGCAGCGGGCATAGGCGTCGTCGATGATGGCGCGGATCTCCTCGTCCATGGCGGCGGCGGTCTGCTCGGAGTAGGGCCGGGTGTGGCCCATGGACTTGCCCACGAACACCTCCTCCGACCCGGCGTCGAAGGCCACGGTGCCCAGCTTGTCGGACATGCCGTAGGTGCCCACCATGCGGCGGGCCAGGTTGGTGGCCCGCTGGATGTCGTTGCCGGCGCCGGTGGAGATGTCCCCCAGCACCAGAGCCTCGGCGCAGCGGCCCCCCAGGAGGGCCACGATCTGCTGGCGCATATACTCACGGCTCAGGTAGGACCTGTCCTCGTCGGGGACGGAGATGGTAAGGCCTCCGGCCTGGCCCCGGGGCACGATGGTGACCTGGCGGACGCCGTCATGGAGGGGCAGCAGGTGCATGGCCACGGCGTGGCCCGCCTCGTGATAGGCCGTCAGGCGGCGCTCCGCCTCCGGGATGACCCGGCTGCGCTTCTCCGGCCCGGCGATGACCTTGATGACAGCCTGGTCGATGGCGGACTGGGTGATGGCCCGGCCATCCTCCCGGCCCGTCAGGAGGGCGGCCTCATTCAATAGATTTTCCAGATCGGCACCGGTGAAGCCGGGGGTGGCCTGGGCCACCTTCTGCAGATCCACGTCCTCCGCCAGAGGCTTATGCCGGGAATGGACCTTCAAAATCTCCTCCCGGCCCCGGATATCCGGCAGGCCCACGTACACCTGGCGGTCGAAGCGGCCCGGCCGCAGCAGGGCGGGGTCAAGGATATCTACCCGGTTGGTGGCGGCCAGCACCACCACGCCCTCGTTGGCGGAAAAACCATCCATCTCCACCAGGAGCTGGTTCAGCGTCTGCTCACGCTCATCGTGGCCGCCGCCCAGGCCTGAGCCGCGCTGGCGGCCTACGGCGTCAATCTCGTCGATGAACACGATGGCCGGGGACTGCTCCTTGGCCTGGTCGAACAGGTCACGGACCCGGCTGGCGCCTACGCCCACATACATCTCCACGAAGTCGGAGCCGGAGATGGACAGGAATTTCACGTCCGCCTCCCCTGCCACAGCCTTGGCCAGCAGGGTTTTGCCGGTGCCCGGAGGGCCTACCAGCAGCACGCCCTTGGGGATGTGGGCCCCCAAATCCAGATATTTCTGGGGGTCACGGAGGAAGGAGACGATCTCCTGCAGCTCCTCCTTTTCCTCGTCGGCGCCGGCCACGTCGCGGAAGGTGACCCGCTTCTCCCCCTCGGGGATGGAATTGACCCGGGCCTCGCCGAAGCGGGCCATCTTGTCATTGATGCCGCCCATGCCGCCGCCCATGGACCGCAGCAGATTGACGATGAGGAAGAAGCCCAGCAGACCCAGCACGTAGGGAGCCAGGGTCTGGAGATAGTTGGGGGAATGGTTGGCGTAATAGTGGTAGTCGGTGATGATGCCGGCGGCCTTCTGCTGCTCCACCAGGTCATTGAGATCGTCATAAAAGGTGGGGAAATCGTACAGGTCGCAGACCACCTCGCTGCCGTCGGTGAGCTTGGCGGTGAGGCGGGTGTCGCGGACGACGAACTGCTGCACCTTCTCGTCCAGAAAATACTGGCGCAGGGTGGCGTAGCTGATGCCCTCCCGGGCCCGCATGGCGCTGATGAGATACAGCGCGGCGCACACCATGGCCACCAGCAGCAGCACGGTGCTGAAGCTGATGCGTTTACGGTTATCGTTTACCAAAAGTACCTCCTACTGCGCGATGGCTGCCCACCGCGCGGGAAAATCGCCCGGCTCAGTGAGCCAGGCGGATGCCCTGCCAGCTATGGCTGCTGCCGATGCTGATGGTGACCAGCACCTTGGAGTTCAGCTTGGCAAAGGGGATATAGGGATCGTTCCAATACCGGGCGTCGAAGGAGCCGGGGCGGTTGTCACCCATGAAGAACACGCAGCCCTCCGGGACGGTGAAGGCCTGGTCGGAGAAGGTGTAGCCCAGCTGGCTGTCCAGATACGTCTCGTCCAGCAGCTGGCCGTCGATGTAGACGTAGCCGTCTGCAAAGGACACCGTCTCCCCGGGCAGGCCGATGACCCGCTTGACCATGATCTCATTGCGCTCGTCGCTGCGGAAGGTGAGGATCTGGCCCCGTTTGGGGGCGGGATTGCCGAAGAAATAGGGCAGACGCCAGCAGATTTGCAGGGATTTGGTGGGGAGCGTGGGTTCCATGGAACCGCTGGGCACCCAGGACAGCTCGAAAATCACCTTGAATACGATCAGCACCACCAGCAGCGTCATGGCGACGCCGCCCCACTCCTTCCAGAACCATTTCAAATCCCGGCGGGGGGCGGGGGTTTGCTCATTCATTGTACATTCGTCTCCTTTTACTTGCTGTATACCTCAGGCTTCAGCACGCCGATGTAGGGCATGTTGCGGTACTGCTGGGCGTAGTCCAGGCCGTAGCCCACCACGAACTCATCAGGCACCTCGAAGCCCACGTAGTCGGCCACGATGGGCTTCTCCCGGCGGGCGGGCTTATCCAGCAGCGTGACGATGGTGATGGACGCGGCGCCCTTGGCGAGCAGATAGTTTTTGAGGAAGTAGAGGGTGTTGCCGGAGTCCAGAATGTCCTCCACCACGATGATGTGGCGGCCGGTGATGTCCCGCTGCAGGTCCCGGGTGATCTGCACCACGCCGGAGGAGCGGGTGCCGTTCTGGTAGGACGACACGCTGATGAACTCCAGCTCGCTTTTCATCTGTGATGCCCGCACCAGGTCGGCCATGAAGATAAAGCAGCCGTTGAGCACGCCTACGAACATGGGGTCCTTGTCCCGGAAGTTGTCGTAGATCGCATCGCCCAACTCCTGCACCCGGCGCTGAATGTCCTCCTGGGACAGCAGCACCTTCAAAATGTCCTGATCCATATTGCTCTTTGCCATTTCCTTTACTCCTCCATCGTGACGCTTGTGTAATAATGTATTGTTTCCCCGGTTTCGGCGGCGCCGACGCCGGGAATGTAAACGGGTTTGCCGTCGCAGCAGATGACGGGCAGGCTGTCCCACCGCTCCCGGGGGATGGCGGCGTCGGTGAGCAGCCGCTTGACGCTGCGGCTGCCCCGGCTGCCGGGGAGGGTCATCCGGTCCCGGCCCTGCCAGGGGCGCACTGTAAAGGGGCCCGGGCCCGGCAGGGGGTCGCCCTGCTGCGATGAGAGAATGATATTGTATTCGCCCCAGCGGTTGGTCCCCTCCCGGAGGGGCTGCTGGGCAAGGGGCGGGGCGGCGGGAATGAGGCGCAGCGTATCGCCCCGGCACACCGCCGTGACGCCGCCGGGCAGGGGCAGCGTGCCGCCGCTGCGGCACAGGGCCAGCAGGGCCCGCAGATGAGACGCGGACACGTCCTTTATGCCGCCGCCGGAGCGGTCAATAAGCCGGCGCAGGAGGCGGCCTTGCAGGGCCTCCGGGGCGGAGAGCAGCGTTTGCCTGTCCATTTCCGCCCCCTCGGGGGGCAGCCAGGCGGCGGCCAGGGCGTCCAGATAAGCGTCCTCCTGCCGGAGGATGGCGGCGGCGGCGGCGATGTGGGCGGTGGCCTGGGGGTTGATGTCCTCCAGCAGGGGCCACAGGCTGCGGCGCAGACGGTTGCGGGCGTAGTGGAGGTCGAAATTGGTCTCGTCGTCGGCGTAGGGGATGCGGTTTTCCGCCACGTAGGCTTCGATCTCGCTGCGAGGGGTGTTCAGCAGGGGGCGGATGAAATTGTCCCGCACCGGCGGGATGCCCGCCAGGCCCGCCGGGCCGGTGCCCCGCAGGAGATTCAGCAGCACCG
This sequence comes from Oscillospiraceae bacterium, assembly GCA_017412585.1. Lineage (GTDB taxonomy): Bacteria > Bacillota > Clostridia > Oscillospirales > Oscillospiraceae > Vescimonas. The sequence goes on along the minus strand of JAFPXK010000041.1, from coordinate 818 downwards.
TCTCCGCCTGGTCGTTCTGATGGTGGGCGGTGGCGATTTTATCGGCGTGGAGCGCCTTTGCGGCGGCGGCGAGAAACTCGTACCGGGCACGGCGGCCCGCCTCCTCCACCGTCAGACGCCACTCCTCCGCCTTTTCGTAGACCGGCGTGACGCCTGTGCGAAGGGGGATGCCGTTTTCACGGCAGAAGTCGGTGACGATGGCCACGTCCCGGTCCGCCGTGGGGCGCATGTGGTGGTCCAGGTGGGCGGCGGCCACGGTGAAGCCCTGTTCCTGCCCCAGGCGGTGGAGATAGTGGAGCAGGCACATGGAGTCACGCCCGCCGGACACGGCGCAGAGAATGACGCCGCCTTTGGGGGGGAGCATATCCCATTGTGTCATCCAGGGCAGCAGATCCATGGGTCACTCCTCGTCGTCGGAATAACGGTATTCCAGGGTCTGGAAGGCGGTGTACTCCGGCATCCAGCGCAGCTCCACCTTGCCGGTTTCGCCGTGGCGGTTCTTGGCCACGATGCACTCGGCGATGTTGCGCTTGTCGGTGTCCTCGTTGTAATAATCCTCCCGGTAGAGGAACATGACGATGTCGGCATCCTGCTCGATGGCGCCGGACTCGCGGAGGTCGGACAGCATGGGCCGCTTGTCCTCACGCTTTTCATTGGCACGGCTCAGCTGACTCAGGCACAGCACCGGCACCTGCAGCTCCTTGGCCATGATTTTCAGCATACGGCTGATGTCGCTGACGGCCTGCTGGCGATTTTCGCCGCTGTAACTCTTGCCGCCGGCGGAGGTCATCAGCTGCAGATAGTCGATGACCACCAGG
>JAFPXK010000040.1 GCA_017412585.1 Oscillospiraceae bacterium | reverse complement strand
ATTTTCTTTCTTCCAGTGTAAAATGTGTGTAGGACAACATAGCTTCCTCCGTGAAAGTGTTGGTTTGGTCGCTTACATTTTACACTTCGGAGGCTATGTTGTCTCTATTTTTTTGTGTTGCACTTCAGATGATAATCTGGCCACCTTCCCCCCAGGGGGAAGGCGGGGCGGTTTGTTGTTTTCTTGTACCATTCAGCCGGAGGTGGCGGGCATTGGTGGCGGGATACGGTGGATTGCGATGCCGTTTACCGTTCATCCGGCGTGGGTGGTGGATGGCGGCGGGATAGGGCGGAGCAGAGCCAGCGACACACCGCGAGGACACGAGCGGATTGTGGAGCCAGTGCCCTTGGGGTAAGTCGTCCGCCCCTACGGGGAGAATTGACGGATATTTGAAACCAACCGGAGGGGTGGTAATCGCCGCTGGGGTGCGGCCCGTTACCCGGCGGTAATTAGTATAAAAGGTATCGTTGGTTCATGGTGGTGGCCGGCGGGCGGCGTTATTAAAATATCCGCGAAGCGGATACCGACATTTTTCAGTATTCATCTTTCAGTATTCATCTTTCAGTATTCATCTTTCAGTATTCATTTTTCAGCCTTCATTCTTCAGTATTTAGTATTCATTTTTTATATAATTTGAGCGGCGGCCCCGTTGGGTGGGCCGCCGCTCATTTTGAAAAGGAGAGAGAGAAAAACAATGGACAAGTCAGTATGGCAGGTTTGCTTGTCTGGGTTGATGATAGCAGAGGCTAACTGGTCTGTCAACGGAATTGTGATAGTATTCACAATTTGTTTACACCCTCTCTCCTGTTTCACCTTGACGGGGGAGTTGGGCCGTGCTATTATTTAGCTCGCGAAATTTTAGCGGACTAACTAATTTGGCGGAAGGGGGATGGCCATGGACGCTCAGGACTGCTTACAGCACCTGGGGCCGCTGTTGGGGTATTGCAACCATCGGGTTTTGCAGCGGCTGGGAGACGCCCTGCGGCAATACGACGTGACGCCCATACAGTGCCGCACCCTCACCTTTCTCCACGAGGCCAGGGAGCCGGTGAACCAGCGGACACTGGAGCAATTTCTCCACGTAAAGCCCTCCACGGTGAACGGCATCGTGACCAGGCTGGAGGAAAAGGGGTTTTTGCGCCGCCAATGCAGCGCCACCGACGGGCGGTGCCGCATTCTGACGCTGACGGAGCAGGGGGCGGCGTTTTACGACGTGTTCTGCGCCGTGGTGGCGGAAAACAACGACTTTATGGAACAGGGCTTTACGCCCGAGGAGCTGGACACCCTGCGGCGGCTGTTGCTGCGGCTGGCGCAGCGTCTGGCGGGAAAGGAGGAAGGCCAATGATTCGCAAGCTGGCCGTATATACGAAGGGATACCGCATCTGGATACTGTTGGGTGTGGCCTGCTCGGTGGCGGAGGCGGTGCTGGAGCTGCTGCTGCCCCGGGCCATGAGCGACATCGTGGACGTGGGCATCGCCGGCGGCGACCGGGCCTACATACTGGCCACCGGCGTGAAGATGGTGATCCTCTCGCTGCTGGCCCTGGCCGGCGGCATTGGGGCGGCGGTGTTCGCTGCCAAGGCCGCCATGGGCTTCGGCGCCAACATCCGGGGGGCGGAATATGAGCAGGTGCAGCGCTTCAGCTTCGCCAACATCGAGCATTTTTCCACCGCCAGCCTCATCACCCGGCTGACCAACGACGTGTCCGCCGTGCAGATGATGCTGTTTATGGGCATGCGCATTACGGTGCGGGCCCCGGTGATGCTGATCACCGCCATGGTGCTGGCCCTGCGCACCAGCCTGCAGCTGAGCCAGGTGTATCTGGTGAGCATCCCCATTCTGGTGGTGCTGGTGCTGATCGTGGTGCGGTATGTGGGGCCCTTTTTCACGGCGCTGCAAAAGAGCACCGACGCGGTGAACCTGGTGGTACAGGAGGACCTGAACGCCATCCGGGTGGTGAAGTCCTTTGTGCGGGAGGACCGGGAAATCGAGAAATTCGACGCCCGGAACACCCAGCTCCGGGAGACGGCGGAGCGGGCCTTTGGCTTCGTGGTGACCTTCATGCCCATTATGATGCTGCTGATGGGAGGCACCATCATCGCCCTGACGTGGATCGGCGGCCATTACGTGTACGAGGGCGCCATGCTCTCCGGCGACCTGATGGCCTTCTTCAGCTATTCCAGTGAGATTTTGATGAGCCTGATGATGGTGTCTATGGTGATGATGATGCTGACCCGGTCCATCGCCTGCGCCCGGCGCATTGTGGAGGTGCTGGACGAGGAGCCGGAGATCACCAACGACGACGCCCAGGCAGGACTTGCCGTGGCAAACGGGCAGATCGACTTCGACCACGTTTTCTTCAAATATCACCCCACCGCCGAAGGGTGGAACCTGCGGGACATCGACCTGCACATCCCCTCCGGGGCCACGGTGGGCATTTTGGGCGGCACCGGCAGCGCCAAGACCACCCTGGTGAGCATGATCCCGCGGCTGTACGAGGTCACCGAGGGCAGCGTGTCCGTGGGCGGGCGCAACGTGAAGGACTACACCATGGAGGCGCTGCGTGACGCGGTGTCCATGGTGCTGCAAAAGAACACGCTGTTCTCCGGCACCATCGCGGAAAACCTGCGGTGGGGCAACGAAAACGCCACCGACGACGACCTGCGGGAGGCCTGCCGCCTGGCCTGCGCCGATGAATTCATCGACAGGATGCCCGACGGGTACGACACCCACATCGAGCAGGGCGGCACTAATGTGTCCGGCGGGCAGAAGCAGCGGCTTTGCATTGCCCGGGCCATTCTCCGCAAGCCAAAAGTGCTGATCCTGGACGACAGCACCTCCGCCGTGGACACGGCCACCGACGCCAAGATCCGGGAGGGCTTCCGCGCCATGCTGCCGGACACCACCAAGCTGATCATCGCACAGCGGGTCAACTCCGTGATGGACGCGGACATCATCGTGGTGATGGACGACGGCGCCATTGTGGGCCTGGGCAGCCACAGCGAATTGCTGGAAAGCTGCCCAATTTACAAGGAAGTGTATCAATCGCAACAGGAGGGGGTGAGCATCGATGGCTGACAATAAGGCTCCCCGGGGCGGCGGCCCCAACCGGCACGGCTTCCAGCGGCCCCAGGACATGGGCGGCACGGTGAAGCGGCTGCTGCAATACGTGGTGAAGAGCAAGGGGGCGCTGGTGCTGGTGGCGGTCTGCCTGGCGGTCAGCTCCCTGGCCAGCGTGGCCACCAGCTATCTGCTCAAGCCCATTTTGAACGACTACGTGATCCCCGGCGACTTCAAAGGCCTACTGCGGATGCTGCTGCTGCAGGGCGGGCTGTTCGGCCTGTCCGCCATCTGCTCCTACACCTACGCCCGAATCATGGTGCACATCTCCCAGCGGGCGGTGGCAGCCATCCGCAAGGATCTGTTTGCCAAGCTGCAGACCATGCCCCTGCCATACTTCGACACCCACCAGTCCGGCGATCTGATGAGCCGGTTCACCAACGACATTGACACGGTCAGCGAGCTGATCAACAACAGCTTCGCCAACATCATCTCCAACACCATTACGTTTGTGGCAACGGTGGCTATGATGCTGTACCTCAACTGGCTGCTGACCCTCATCACCTTTTTCTTCCTCTTTATGATGGGCTTTGTGGTGAAGACCGTGGGCGGGCGCAGCCGTGTGAATTTCCAGCGGCAGCAGGCGGCCCTGGGCGCCCTCAACGGCTACATCGAGGAGATGATCGAGGGCCAGAAGGTCATCAAGGTCTTTAACCACGAGGAAAAGGCCATCCGTCACTTCCGGGAGCTGAACACCGCCTACCGTGACGCCGCCGTGTCGGCCCAGGCCTACGCCGGGTCCATGATGCCCGCCATGGGCAACCTGAGCAAAATCAACTACGCCGTCACCTGCTGCATCGGCGGGCTTCTCGCCATCGGCGGCATGTTCGACGTGGGCTCCCTGGGGGCGTACCTGCTGTACGTGCGGCAGGTGGGCCAGCCGGTGGCCCAGCTGAGCCAGCAGGTGAACACCATGCTGGCGGCCATCGCCGGCGCGGAGCGGGTTTTCGCCGTGATGGACACCCCCTCGGAGGAGAACGAGGGCAAGACGGTGATCGTGCGCCTGGAAAAGGGTGGCGACACCCTGCGGGAGACCACCCAGCGCACCGGGCGGTGGGGCTGGAAGCGGCCCGACGGCAGCCTGGTGGAGCTGCGGGGCGACGTGCGGCTGCACAACGTGGTATTCGGCTACGTGCCGGAAAAGATGGTATTGAACGACGTATCGCTGTGGGCCGAGCCGGGGCAGAAAATCGCCTTCGTGGGCTCCACCGGCGCGGGCAAGACCACCATCACCAACCTGATCAACCGCTTCTACGACATCCAGCAGGGCACCATTACCTACGACGGCATTGACATCCGGGAGATCGACAAGGACTCCCTGCGGCGGTCGTTGGGCGTGGTGCTGCAGGACACCCACCTCTTTACCGGCACCATTGCCGACAACATCCGCTACGGCAAGCTGGACGCCACTGACGAGGAGGTCCGGGCGGCGGCGCGCCTTGCCAACGCCGATACCTTTATTCGACACCTGCCCCAGGGGTATGACACGGTAATCACCGCCGACGGCGGCTCCCTGAGCCAGGGCGAGCGGCAGCTGCTGGCCATCGCGCGGGCGGCGGTCAGCGACCCGCCGGTGCTGGTGCTGGACGAGGCCACCTCCTCCATCGACACCCGGACGGAGAAATTGATCGAAAAGGGCATGGACCATCTGATGGAGGGCCGGACGGTGTTCGTCATCGCCCACCGCCTGTCCACCGTGCGCAACGCCCAGGCCATCCTGGTGCTGGAGCAGGGCCGCATCATCGAGCGGGGCGACCACCAGGCGCTGCTGGACCAGAAGGGACGGTATTACCAGCTGTACACCGGACAGGCGGAGCTGGGTTGACGGACGGGGCGTAAGGGCGTACAATAGGAAAACAGGAAGGAGTGGTACCCATGACGGAAAAAGAGCTTTGCCAGAAGGCCGTCGACATGCTGGACATGGCCTACATCCCCTATTCCCATTTCCCGGTGGGGGCCGCGCTGGAATGCAGCGACGGCACCGTGTTTACCGGGTGCAACATTGAAAACGCCGCCTACGGCTGCACCATCTGCGCCGAGCGCACCGCCATTGTCAAGGCGGTCAGCGAGGGGCACAGGGATTTCGTGCGCATCGCCATTGCGGGACGGTCGGAGGACTACTGCGTGCCCTGCGGCTCCTGCCGCCAGGTGATGATGGAGTTTGCCCCGGAGATGGAGGTCATCTGCCTCAACGGCAAGGGCGAGGCAAAGAAATTCGCCCTGCGGGAATTGCTGCCCTATGGGTTTGACCAGAGCTGGCTGTAAAACATTCCCAAAAGCAAAGAAGCATCCCGCCGAGAGGGCGGGGGTTGGCGGGACACATAGGTCCCGCCCTACGGACGGGGCGCGTCTTGCGTAGGGCGGCACCTGTGTGTGCCGCCTTTGCCCCGTGGCGGTCAAGGCGTGCGTAGGGGCGGGGCTTATTCGCAACCAACGCGCCTTTTATCAAATCCGCCGCCGGGGACGGCGGGCCGGGGTCGTCCCGCCCTACGACGAAACGTTGGTTCTTTTGCGTAGGGCGGGACCTATGTGTCCCGCCTTTGCTGGGGGCGGGGTTGAGGAAAGGCGGCGTTGGGTGCGGGGTCGCCCCCTCATCCGTCGGCTTCGCCGCCACCTTCCCCCCGCGGGGGAAGGCTGGGTTTCATTATCAAAAAGCGCAAAAAACATCCCGCCGTTTGGCGGGACGTTTTTTTATGGGAATCAAAGCTCCGGGCTGCTCTTTTGGCGGTCGGGCTTGTAGAGGAGGGGCTTGCCCTCCTGGTCTACCAGCACCGTCAGGCCGCCGCCGTAGCCGGACTGGATGAAGAGGTACTGGACGGAGGTCTCGGTGTCCACAAAGATTTCCAGACCACCCAGGGCACCCTGGGCATAGACCTTGGTGAAGCGCTTATCCCTGGCCATCACTTCTTATCCTCGCTCAGCAGGGCCTGGGCGGAGGCGGCGAGGCCGGCAAGGCCCTGGAGCTCGCTGGGGATGATGATCTTGGTGGCCTGGCCGTCGGCCACCTTCTGCATGGCCTCCAGGGCCTTCAGCTTGATGACCTGGTCGTTGGGGGCGGCCTCGTTCAGCAGCTTCATGGAGTCGGCCAGGGCCTGCTGCACCTTCATGATGGCGGTGGCCTCGGCCTCGGCGGCCATGATCTTGGCCTGCTTGGCGGCGTCGGCCTTCAAAATGGCGGACTGCTTCTCGCCCTCGGCCACCAGGATCTGGCTCTGCTTCTGGCCCTCGGCCTGGAGGATGGCCTCCCGGCGCTCGCGCTCGGCCTTCATCTGCTTCTCCATGGCGTTCTGAATCTCCCGGGGAGGCAGGATGTTCTTCAGCTCCACGCGGTTGACCTTGATGCCCCAGGGGTCGGTGGCCTCGTCCAGGATGGAGCGCATCTTGGCGTTGATCACGTCGCGGGAGGTGAGGCTCTGGTCCAGCTCCATGTCACCGATGATGTTACGCAGGGTGGTGGCGGTGAGGTTCTCGATGGCGTTCATGGGGTACTCCACGCCGTAGGTGTACAGCTTGGGGTCGGTGATCTGGAAGTAGATGACGGTATCGATCTGCATGGTGACGTTATCCTTGGTGATAACGGGCTGGGGGTCGAAGTCGGCCACCTGCTCCTTCAGGCTCACCTTTTTCACCACCCGCTCGATGAAGGGCAGCTTCACGTGGAGGCCGGTGCCCCACACGCTGTGGAAGGCGCCCAGGCGCTCCACCACGTAGGCCCGGGACTGCTGCACCACGTGGATATTGCTGACCACAACCACCAGAATCAGCACGATGAGAACGATTAACGCAATGATGGGACCCATAATGATTTCCTCCTTTTATTCACTCACTGATGTGTTGGGGACTGACAAACAGCTTGACGCCCTCCATGCGGTCCACGGTGACCAGGGTGTCGGCGGGGATGGGGTCGCCGCTTTCGCTGCGGGCCGTCCAGGTCTTGCCCTGGACGTACACCGCCCCCCGGGGCACGGTGTTGTCGATGGCCTCGGTGACCCGGGCGGTCTGGCCGATGACCTGGTCCAGGTTGGTGGGGCGGACGGCCCGCTGGCTCCAGCGCTTCACCAGGGGACGGGTGGCGATGAGGGCGGCGATGGACACCACGAAGAACGCGATGACCTGCACCCAGATGTTGCCGCCGCACACCGCGGCTACCAGACCCGCCACGCTGCCCAGCACGAACCAGATGGACACCAGGCCCGCCGTGGCGGCCTCGGCAATGCCGAACACCACGATGAGGCCGATCCAGATGTAAAGAGTCATGTCATAGGTGCCTCCTTTCAGAAACAGGCCGATGAGCAGGCTCAGCACCGCGGCAGCGATGACGCCGGCGGCGATGGCGGTCTTGTTCTTCGGCGACAGGTTGGCGAGAAAGGCGGAGAGGGAGCGGTGCAGCGACTTGTCCGGCAGCGGTGCCGGGGGCGGGGGGCTGTCAGGGACCGCAGACTGGGGGCCGCCGGATGCGCCGGGCACCTCCTGGGCGAAGAGCTGGTTGGGCGTGACGCCGAAGCGGTTGCAGATATAGAGAATCTTCTCTATCTCCGGATAGCCCCGGCCCGACTCCCATTTGCTCACCGACTGGCGGGACACCTGCAGCGCCGCGGCAAATTCCTCCTGGGTCAGGCCCGCGGCGCGGCGCACCTCCTGTAACTGCTGGGCAAAGGCCATGTGCTTCCCTCCGTTTCTCTTTGGCCACAGAATACGCCTTTTTTCTCCCGGCGTCCACCAACTTGAGGTTGCCGAGGGCGATTTTTCGCCGCAACCTCAGGTTTACATGACCTGCGGGCGTGATTTTGCCCTATTATTATACCCTATGGCGGCGGAGATTTCCACCGTATTTTTGCAGTTGCGTTTTGGGACGAATTTGCGTATACTTTGGGATAGTAAAAAACGAGGTGCAAACTATGTTTACCTATTACATTCCCTGCCTGCTGGGGCTGGAAAAGCCGGTGGGCGACGAGGTGAAGCGGCTGGGCCTGCGGGACGTGCAGGTGGAGAACGGACGGGTGCTCTGCCACGGCACGGCGGAGGACTGCGCCCGGCTCAACATCAACCTGCGCTGCGGCGCGCGGGTGATGGTGGTGCTGGCGGAATTTGAGGCCCGGTCCTTTGAGGAGCTGTTCCAGGGCACCCGAGGGGTGGCCTGGGAGGACTATCTGCCCCGTGACGCCGCCTTCCCGGTGAAGGGGTACAGCATCAACAGCCAGCTCCACGCCGTCAGCGCCTGCCAGAGCATTATCAAAAAGGCCATGGCCAGCCGTCTGGGCGGTGCCTACGGCATGGAGACGCTGCCGGAGACGGGGGCCAAATACCAGGTGCGGTTCGCCATCTTCAAGGACAGGGTTTCCATTGGGCTGGACAGCAGCGGTGAGGGCCTGTACAAGCGGGGCTACCGGGCCGTGGGCGTGGAGGCGCCGCTGCGGGAGACCCTGGCGGCGGCCATGGTGACCTTCAGCCGCTTCCGGGGCAAGGACCCCTTCTGCGACCCCTTCTGCGGCAGCGGCACCATTCCCATCGAGGCGGCCCTCATTGCCAAAAACCGGGCGCCGGGCCTTGACCGGCGGTTTGACGCCCAGCACTGGGGCTTTATCCCAGGCCGGGCCTGGATGGACGCTTGCGACGAGGCCCAGGACAAGGAGTTCCACGGAACGTACGACATCTGGGGCGGCGACATCGACCCCCGGGCGGTGGACATCGCCCGGGCCAACGCGGTGAAGGCCGGGGTGGAGGACACGGTGCGCTTCGATGTGGCGGACATGCGGCAGTTCCACAGGGACAGCCCCTACGGCCAGCTTGTCACCAACCCGCCCTACGGCGAACGGCTGCTGGAAAAGCAGGAGGCGGAGGCGCTGTACCGGGACCTGGGAAGGATGTGGCAGGGCCTGCCGGAGGGCTGGCGGACGCTGGTGCTCAGCAGCCACACGGAGTTTGAGCGCAGCTTCGGGCGGCCCGCCCAAAAGAAGCGGAAGCTATACAACGGCATGATCAAATGCGATCTATTTATGTACGGCAACGTATGAGAGGAGCGGCGGCATGAAACACGTTTTCATTATTAATCCCAACGCCGGGAAAACCGACAGCACCCGGCGGATCTACGACATGGCGGAGGCGCTGCGGAAAAACCACGGGCTGGACGTGACCTGCATCCTCACCCGGCGGCAGGGCCACGCCATTGAGCTGGCAAGGGAGCTGTGCCGCAGCGGGGAGGAGCTGCGCTTCTACGCCTGCGGCGGCGACGGCACCGCCAACGAGGTGGCCAACGGCGTCATCGGCTTCCCCAACGCCGCCATGACGGTAATCCCCGTGGGGACGGGCAACGATTTCCTGCGGAATTTCGGCGACGCCGCGGCCCTCTTCTCCGACGCGGAGAACCTGTGGGACAGCCCGGTGCAGGAGATGGACGCCATCTCCGTCAACGGGCGGTACGCCCTGACCATCGCCTGCTCCGGCCTGGACGCCCGGGTGGCCCAGGACGTACACAAGTACTCGGAAAGCCCCCTTTTGAACGGCAAGGGCAGCTACGTGGCCAGCCTGGTGGTGAACTTCCTGTTCCGGTCCATCGCCTCCCACTGGACGGTGACGATGGACGGCGTGGCCGCCGAGGGGGACTACGCGGTGGTGGCGGTGTGCAACGGGCGGTACTACGGCGGCGGCTTTATGCCGGTGGCGGAGGCCCGGATGGACGACGGCGTGCTGAACACGCTGGTGGTGAAGAAAATCTCCCGGCCCGCCTTCCTGCGGTTCATCGGCCCCTATTCCAACGGCGAATACCGACGCTTCCCCCGGTTCGCCCAGTGCGTCAACGCCAAAGAAATCCGCATCACGTCGGACAAGGCGGACATCACCACCTGTCTCGACGGCGAGTGCATCACCTCCGACGACGTGACCATCCGCCTGGCGGACCACCCCCTGCGGTTCTTCGGCCCCGCCGGGTGCGACTGCAACGCCACGGCCCGGTGAGACGCCGGGGCCGCCATTGCCCTGCCGCTTTCCATTGACGGCGGCGCTCTCCATTGACCTGCCGCTTTCCATTGATGGCGGCGCTCTCCATCGCCCTGCCCGGCGCGCTCCATTGACCTGCCCGGCGGCGTGGGCGGCAAATTTAATCATTTTGTGAACTTTTGGATTTTTTCCTTTTTCCCCCTTGCAAATCAAGGAAATTGTGATATGATAATCAACGTTAGCACTCCGGCGTTTTGAGTGCTAACGTTGATTTTGTTTTTATTAAATGGATATAAGGAGGCATCCCATTATGAAACTGACACCGCTGTTTGACCGGGTCGTGCTGAAGATGACCGAGGCGGAGGAGACCACCAAGAGCGGCATCATCCTTACCGGCAGCGCCAAGGAGAAGCCCTCTGTGGCGGAAGTGATCGCCGTAGGCCCCGGCGGCACAGTGGACGGCAAGACCGTGACCATGGCCGTGAAGCCCGGCGATAAGGTGATCACCGACAAGTACTCCGGCACCAAGGTGACCCTGGACGAGGTGGAGTACATCGTGGTCAAGCAGAGCGATATTCTGGCCATCGTGGAGTGAGTTACTTAAAGAGGGCGCTTCGCTCCCCCTTTAGATTCCCCACCACTAGTCTGCGGGCTGGTGAACGCGCCCAAGGCGCTTGGGTCGTGGTATTTTTGCCACGTACACGCCGCGGCAAAAACCATTTTTATTTTTGTCAAAATGATGGAAATTGTTTGCTGCGGAGAGGATTTTCGGATTAAAATTGCAACTTTAGGAGGCAATAGCTATGTCTAAGATGATTCTGCGGGGCGAGGAAGCCCGCAAGGCACTGGAGGCCGGCGTCAACCAGCTGGCCGATACCGTGAAGGTCACCCTGGGCCCCAAGGGCCGCAACGTGGTGCTGGACAAGAAGTTCGGCACGCCCCTGATTACCAACGACGGCGTGACCATCGCCAAGGAGATCGAGCTGGAGGACCCCTTTGAGAACATGGGCGCCCAGCTGGTCCGGGAGGTCAGCACCAAGACCAACGACGTGGCCGGCGACGGCACCACCACCGCCACCCTGCTGGCCCAGGCCATGGTCCGGGAGGGCCTGAAGAACCTGGCCGCCGGCGCCAACCCCGTGGTGATGAAGAAGGGCATGGCCAAGGCCGTAAACGCCGCCGTGGAGGCCATTCGCGCCCAGAGCAAGCCCGTCAACGGCACCGAGGACATCGCCCGGGTAGGCACCGTGTCCTCCGGTGACGAGGCCATCGGCAAGCTGATCGCCGAGGCCATGGAGAAGGTGTCCGCCGACGGCGTGATCACCATTGAGGAATCCAAGACCGCCGAGACCTACAGCGAAGTGGTGGAGGGCATGATGTTCGACCGGGGCTACATCACCCCCTACATGGCCACCGATATGGAGAAGATGGAGGCCATTGTGGATGATCCCTACATCCTGATTACCGATAAGAAGATCTCCGTCATCTCCGACATTCTGCCCTTGCTGGAGCAGATGCTCCAGAGCGGCAAGAAGCTGTTCATCATCGCCGAGGACGTGGAGGGCGAGGCCCTCAGCACCCTGCTGGTGAACCGGCTCAAGGGCGTGCTGAACGTGGTGTGCGTCAAGGCACCCGGCTTCGGCGACCGCCGCAAGGAGATGCTGCAGGATATCGCCATCCTCACCGGCGGCCAGGTCATCAGCGAGGAGCTGGGCCTGACGCTGAAAGACGCCACCCTGGATATGCTGGGCCGCGCCCGCCAGATCAAGGTCACCAAGGAGAACACCATCATTGTGGACGGTATGGGCGACGCCCAGGCCATCCGTGACCGTGTGGCCCAGATCCGGGCCCAGATCGGCGTGACCACCAGCGACTACGACAAGGAGAAGCTGCAGGAGCGCCTGGCCAAGCTGGCCGGCGGCGTGGCCGTGATCAAGGTGGGCGCTGCCACCGAGACCGAGATGAAGGAGAAGAAGCTCCGCATCGAGGACGCGCTGAACGCCACCAAGGCCGCCGTGGAAGAGGGCATCGTGGCCGGCGGCGGCACCATCTTCGTCAACGTGATCCCCGCCATCAACGCCCTGCTGAAGGACGTGGAGGGCGACGAGAAGACCGGCGTGCAGATCGTGGCCAAGGCTTTGGAGGAGCCTATCCGTCAGATCGCCGCCAACGCCGGGCTGGACGGCTCCGTGATCCTGGAGAAGGTCCGCTCCAGCGGCAAGGTGGGCTACGGCTTCGACGCCTACCGTGAGGAGTACTGCGACATGATCGCCGGCGGCATCGTGGACCCCGCCAAGGTGACCCGCAGCGCCCTGGAGAACGCCGCCTCCGTCAGCGGCATGGTGCTGACCACCGAGAGCCTGGTGGCCGACAAGCCCCAGCCCCCCGCTCCCGCCCCCGCACCCGGCATGGGCGACATGGGCGGCATGTATTAAGCCGAAACTGGAATTACCCTATGGGGCGCCGCTGTGGCGGCGCCCCATATTTTATTCGAGGCGGCCCTGTCCCTCCCGCTCTCCGCTGCTCTATGGCATTTATCAGCGCCACGGGCCGGTCCGTGGCGCGTGGGCTGTTGTCTTATTTTTTGCCGGTAAAATCCGTGAAAAAGTGTTGACAAGGCGGAAGGGATATGCTATATTAATTCGTGCCTGTTCGAGGTGATACGGCGGCATAGCTCAGTTGGCTAGAGCATGCGGTTCATACCCGCAGTGTCCCCGGTTCAAATCCAGGTGCCGCTACCATCGCGGGAGAGGCACTGCCTCACCCGCCACCCCCGCGATCGGCTCACTGTGACGGCCCGGTTGTCAAGTGGTTAAGACACGGCCCTTTCACGGCTGTAACATGGGTTCGAGTCCCGTACGGGTCACCATTCGGCAGCCCTGACGGACTGCCGACAATCTGGAGGCTTAGCTCAGCTGGTTAGAGCGCCTGCTTCACACGCAGGAGGTCACTGGTTCGAGTCCAGCAGTCTCCACCAATAAGAAAAGAGACACCGTTTGGTGTCTCTTTTCTTTTGCGCGTGGAGAATGGACTCGGACGGGGCGGCGGGTGTGCGGGCGGGCGCTTCTTGAAGCGCCCCTACATTGTGATCGATGGGCCGTTTCAACCATCCATACCCGGCGCAAATCTGCCGCCAAAACGGGCCGCCGGGCGCCAGTGACGGCCCGCGAGGTACGAGCGGATGCCGGAACCAGTGCCCTTGGGGTAGGCGGCGGCCCCTACGGAGAAGCTGGCGGGTTTCGGGTGGAGCGGGGAGTGGGCGGAGCAGAGCCCCGCCCCTACGGAGGATGACGTTCCTGTTTTCTATTCGGCCGGCGGTGGTGGGTGTCGCCCCCTCATCCGTCGGCTTCGCCGACACCTTCCCCCCGAGGGGAAGGCTGGGGCGGTGATTTTTTTGTTTACCCTTTATCCGGCCCGTCGGTGGCTGCCGCAGCGGGGTGGCGGGAGTGGGCGGAGCAGAGCCCCGCCCCTACGGAGGATGGTGGGTTTTCAGAGGAACGGGGCGGACCGAGTCGTCCGCCCCTACGGAGGATGACGTTTCCGTTTTCTATTCGGCCGGTGGTGGTGGGCGTCGCCCCCTCATCCGTCGGCTTCGCCGACACCTTCCCCCCGAGGGGAAGACGAGGCGGCGGGCGATTCGTGAATCGCCCCTACGGAGAAACGGCAATTCTCTCCACCGCCGGGACCGTTCAGCATTGCCCTCCCCCATTATACAAATCATCCGCGCAACGGATACCTTTATCCTTCCGTTTTACGACCTCAGTATTCATTAAAACGTCGAAAAACCGCTCCCGTTGGGGAGCGGTTTAGTTTTGCATTTTCAATTAAATCAGCACTTTGCTGAGGAAGTCCTGGAGGCGGGGGTTATGGGGGTGCTGGAAGATGGCCTCGGGGGTGCCCTGCTCCAGGATTTGGCCGGAGGCGATGAAGAGGACCCGGGTGGCTACCTCTTTGGCGAAGCCCATTTCGTGGGTGACCACAGCCATGGTCATGCCTTCCCGGGCCAGCTCACGCATGACCGACAGCACCTCCCCTACCATCTCCGGGTCCAGGGCGGAGGTGGGCTCATCGAAGAGCATGACCTCCGGCTCCATGGCCAGGGCGCGGACGATGGCCACACGCTGCTTCTGGCCGCCGGAGAGCTGGGCGGGATAGTCGTTTGCCTTATCCGCCAGGCCCACACGCTGCAGCAGCTCCATGGCCAGGGCGTCGGCCTCGGGCTGGGTCTTTTTTTGCAGCGTGACGGGGGCCAGGGTGATATTTTGCAGGACGGTTTTATGGGGGAAGAGGTTGAAATGCTGGAAGACCATGCCCATTTTCTGGCGGTGGAGGTCGATATTCACCTTGCTGTCGGTGAGATTGACGCCGTCAAACCAGATGGTGCCGGAGGTGGGGGTCTCCAACAGGTTCAGAGAGCGGAGGAGGGTGGATTTGCCGGAACCGGAGGGGCCGATGATGGCCACCACCTCGCCCTTATGGATATCCACGGAGCAGTCGTTGAGGGCGTGGATATCCGTGCCGTAGGTCTTTACCAGATGCTGCACGGAGATGAGCACGTTATCGTTTGTCGCCACGACGCATCCTCCTTTCAATGGCCTCGATACCCTTGGAGGCGGGGTAATTGATGGCAAAATAGATGAGGGCCGCCAGCACGAAGGGGGCCAGGGTGATATAGCTGTTGCCGGACACGGTCTGGGCGGCGTACATCAGCTCAGCCATGCCCAGAGAGGAGCAGATGGAGGACTCCTTCACCATGGTGACCAGCTCGTTGGCCAGGGCGGGCAGCACGTTCTTGATGGCCTGGGGCAGCACCACCAGGCGCATGCTCTGCCAGGAGGACAGGCCCAGGGACCGGGCGGCCTCCGCCTGGCCGGCGTCCACCGCCAGGATGCCGGCCCGGAAAATCTCGGCCACATAGGCGGAGCTGTTCAGCGCCAGGGCCACCACGCCGGGGATGAAGCGGTTGATGGCGATGAAGCCGAAGAGGAGATACCGGGGGAGCTGGATGTAGTGGAACAGGCCGAAATAGATGATGGAAAGCTGCACCAGCAGGGGCGTGGAGCGGAAGACGGCGATATAGGCGCCGGAGATGGCCCGGACAATTTTATTCCTGCTCAGGCGCATGATGGCCAGCACCAGGGCGGGGATCACCGCCAGGGCCACCGATACCACCGACAGCAGCAACGTATATTCCAGGCCCCGGACGAAGGCAGGGATATACTTGGGCAGGAAGGAAAAATTGAAGAAAGAGGCCGAGTCCATATTGGCAAAGAGGTCGGACCACATAGGCGTTGGTTCCTTTCATAAACAGGGTGAACGGTGCAGCGCCTTTCGGCGCTGCACCGGAGGTTGGCTTGGGATGGCCGCTGGCTTATTCGGGGATATAGGTATCCAGGGCGGAGACCAGGTTCTCGATGTCGGCGATTTTGGCGCCGTCATTGGCGGTCAGCTCTGCGATGGCGGCGTTGATGCCGGGCAGCAGGCCCTTGGGATCGCCCTTCTGCACCAGGACGCGGTAGGGCTCGGTCTCGCCCCAGTCTACCACGCCCTCCAGCACCACCAGGTCATCGTTCTGGTCGGCGTACTTGACGCCCACGTTGCCGTCCAGCACCAGCAGGTCGATCTGGCCGGACTTCAGCTCGGTGATCAGGGTGCCCACCACGGACTCCAGCACCATGCCGTCGGCGGCGGCGTCGAACTTATCGGCGGCGGCCATGGCCTTGGTGGTGTTCTTCTGGGCGCCGATAATGACGGAGGCCTTGTTGATGTCATCCTCGGAGGTGTAGGCGGCGGCGTTGTCGGCCTTCACCAGGATGACGGGGGGCAGGTCGGTGTAGTAGGGATCGGAGAAGTCGGCGCTGTTGGCCCGCTCCTCGGTGTACTCGCAGGCGGCCAGGACCATGTCGAAGTCGCCGTTGCCCAGGGAGGTGACCAGATTATCGAAGTTCATGGCCTCGATCTGCAGCTCCATGCCCATGGCGTCGGCGATGTACTTGCCCACCTCCACGTCGATGCCGGCAAACTCGGTGAGGGCGGCGTCGGCGTAGAACTCATAGGGGGGATAGTCGGGAGAGGTGCCCATCACCAGGACGGAGGGGGCGGAGGCGTCGTCGCCAGCGGGGGCGGCGTTGTTGCTGCTGCCGCAGGCGGCAAGGGCCAGCACCATGACCAGGGCCAGCACAAGAGCAAAAAACTTTTTCATAGGGGGTACTTCCTTTCTATTTCCGCTGCCGGCGTGGGGCTTTCGCGCCGCCGGGGCGGGAAAAACGATTTGTGTTGATTGACAATGCATACTATACCCGACGATATGCAGAATGTCAAGGATATAATGAATAAATATTCTCTTGTGGATGCATATTTAGGGGAATTGTGAATGGGCGACGGAGACGGGGCGGCGGGCTTTGGTGAAAATGACGGAGACAGCGGGACGCCGGGTGAAATTTTTTCTTTCAAGAGGGCAAATGTGGCCTTGCAATCGGGCGAAAATATGGTAAAGTATTCATGATAAGCTGACGGAGTATGGCTATGGCCTGCCCCCGCTTCACATTGAGAAAGGAGTTTATCCCTTATGAAGAACACCATCATCGAGAAGGTCTGGGCACGCCAGATCATTGATTCCCGCGGCAACCCCACCGTGGAGGCCGAGGTCACCCTGGCCGACGGCACCGTGGCCCTGGGCGCTGCCCCCAGCGGCGCTTCCACCGGCGAGTTTGAGGCCCTGGAGCTCCGGGACGGCGACAAGAGCCGTTTCGGCGGCAAGGGCGTGCTGAAGGCCGTGGAGAACGTGAACACCGTTATCGCCAAGGCCGTTGTGGGTCTGGACGCCGCGGACGTGTACGCCGTGGACGCCGCCATGCTGAAGGCCGACGGCACCAAGGACAAGAGCAACCTGGGCGCCAACGCCATCCTGGCTGTGTCCATCGCCACCGCCCGGGCCGCCGCTACCTCCTTCGGTCTGCCCCTGTACCGCTTCCTGGGCGGCGTGAACGCCAACCGTCTGCCCGTGCCCATGATGAACATCCTCAACGGCGGCGCACACGCCGACTCCTCCGTGGACACCCAGGAGTTCATGGTGATGCCCGTGGGCGCTCCCAGCTTCGCTGAGGGCCTGCGCTGGTGCGCCGAGGTGTTCCAGACGCTGAAGAAGCTGATCAAGGACATGAAGGACGTCACCGCCGTGGGCGACGAGGGCGGCTTTGCTCCCAACAGCCTGGGCGGCGACGAGGACGCCATCGAGCTGATCCTGAAGGCCATCCGTACCGCCGGCTACGAGCCGGGCCGGGACTTCATGCTGGCCATGGACGCCGCCGCTTCCGAGTGGAAGAGCCCCAAGGGCAAGGGCTTCTATCATCAGCCCAAGAGCGGCCGTGACTTCACCTCCGACGAGCTGATCGCCCACTGGGCGGCCCTGGTGGAGAAGTACCCCATCGCCTCCATCGAGGACGGCCTGGACGAAGAGGACTGGGAAGGCTGGCAGCGCATGACCAAGCAGCTGGGCGGCAAGGTCCAGCTGGTGGGCGACGACCTGTTCGTGACCAACACCGAGCGGCTGCGCAAGGGCATCGAGCTGGGCTGCGGCAACTCCATCCTCATCAAGCTCAACCAGATCGGCTCCGTGTCCGAGACCCTGGAGGCCATCAAGATGGCCCACAAGGCCGGCTACACCGCCGTCACCTCTCACCGCTCCGGCGAGACGGAGGACACCACCATCGCCGACCTGGCTGTGGCCCTGAACACCTGCCAGATCAAGACCGGCGCTCCCTCCCGCAGCGAGCGCGTGGCCAAGTACAACCGCCTTCTCCGCATCGAGGAGGCCCTGGGCGACAGCGCCGTGTACCCCGGCAAGGGCGCGTTCTAAGCGCAAGCTGATTTATGCTGAAAAAGAAGTACGCCTCACGGCGTACTTCTTTTTTATGCTTCCTCGAACTCGGTTTGCATCCCCTCGGCTTGTCGCAGGGCTCGCCACAAACGCTCGCCCTGGGCGCGGGTCTGGGGAAATACCTGCACGATCGCAATGACATCATCGATCGCATCCCGCAAAATGGTATACATTTTTTCGTAATCCGGCATGTTATCCCCTCCAAAGGCTATGTATAGCCTATATAGTAGCACGCATAGCCTATTTTGTCCACTCCTTTTGGGTATGCTTATGGAAAAAGGAGTGGTGGACATGGATACGATTGCGGCGGTGAAGAACCGCATTTTGCAGCTCTGCGGGCAGCGGGGCATCAGTATCAACCGGCTGGCTGCCCTCTGCGGTCTGCCGCCGTCCAGCATCAAGAATATCCTGTATGGCAAGAGCCAGAACCCCAAGGTGCTGACCATCAAAATGATTTGCGACGGGCTGGACATGACGCTGGGGGAGTTTTTCTCCACGGCGGAGTTTGACGCGCTGGAGCAGGAAATACGGTAACACAGGAAAATCCCCGCTTTTGGCGAATGCCAAAAGCGGGGGTTATTTTTAGTATTCGCCCTGCCAGCGGGGCGGGGCGGGGACGATCTCCCCGGCGGCCAGGCTGCGGGGCACGTCGATGATGCGCTGGTTGGCGCTGCCACGGAACACCAGGTCCAGGCTGCGCTGCGCCAGCACGAAGGGGCCGTCGATCAGCACGTCCAGGCGGCGCAGCAGTTCCTTTTGGGCGGGGGTGCCGCTGTCCCGGAGATGCTCGAAGGTATAGCCGGTATAGCTGGCGATCTCGTAGCCGTCCTGTTTCAGAAGGTCGGCCAGCTCCGCGAAGCCCTCCGGCTGGGCGAAGGGCTCGCCGCCGGAGAAGGTGACGCCCCGGCACAGGGGGTTGCGGCGGGCGATGTCCGCCAGCTCCGATGTGTCCACAGGGGTGCCGCCGGCAAAATCCCAGGTTTCGGGATTGTGGCAGCCCTCGCAATGGTGGGGGCAGCCCTGACAGAAGTAGGCGGTGCGGATGCCGGGGCCGTCCACGATGGAGTCGCCGGCCACGCCGGCCATGCGGATCATCATTTCTGATTGAGGCCGTGCTTGACACGGTCACGCTCCTCGGCCTTCTTGGCGTCGTTCCACTTATCCATGGTGCCCACCAGGTAGCCGGTGATGCGGCGGATGCGCTCGAAGCCCACGCCCTTGCCCATTTTGCTCTCTTTCGTTGCCACTGTCATGGTGGTTTTCCTCCTTATTTTATGTTATTCGATTCCGATGAAGCTCTTGATCTGGGGGAACTTTTTCAGCAGCTCCTCCATCCGCTCGTGGGAGACGGCCTCCCCTTCCCGGCGGCCGCAGCGGGGGCACACGTCGCCGATGACGCCCACGTAGCCGCAGATGGGATCCCGGTCCACGGGGTGGTTGATGGAGCCGTAGCCGATGCCGGCGTCGTGCATGCAGCGCACCACGCTCTCAAAGGCCTCCACGTTCTTGGCGGTGTCGCCGTCCAGCTCCACGTAGCTGATGTGGCCGGCGTTGCACAGGGCGTGGTAGGGGGCCTCGATGCGGATCTTATCGAAGGCGCCGATGGGATACCACACGGGGACGTGGAAGGAATTGGTGTAATACTCCCGGTCGGTGACGCCGGGGATCTTGCCGTAGCGGCGGCGATCCACCCGGGTGAAGCGGCCGGACAGGCCCTCGGCGGGGGTGGCCAGCAGGGTGTAGTTCATCTTCACCTGCTGGGAGCGGTCGTCGCAGAATTGGCGCATGTGGCTGATGATGGCCAGGCCCTTCTCCTGGATGGCGGGGTCCTGGGCGTGGTTTTTGCCGTAGAGGGCTGTCAGGGTCTCGGCAAGGCCGATGAAGCCGATGGACAGGGTGCCGTGCTTGAGCACCTCACGGACCTCATCGTAGGGGCCCAGCTTGTCGCTGTCCAGCCACACGCCCTGGCCCATGAGGAAGGGATAGTTGTACACCCGCTTCTTGGCCTGAATCTCGAAGCGGTCCATCAGCTGCTGGGCCACCAGCTCCAGCATCTCGTCCAGCTTGCGGTAGAACACCGCCTCGTCGCCGTGGCTCTCGATGGCGATGCGGGGCAGGTTGATGGAGGTGAAGGACAGGTTGCCCCGGGAGTAGGAAATCTGCTGGGAGGGGTCATAGACGTTGCCGATGACACGGGTGCGGCAGCCCATGGTGGCTACCTCGGTCTCGGGATGGCCGGGCTTGTAGTATTGCAGGTTATAGGGGCTGTCCAGGAACACGTAGTTGGGGAACAGCCGCTTGGCGGACACCTGGCAGCTCAGGCGGAACAGGTCGTAGTTGGGGTCGCCCTCGTTATAGTTGACCCCCTCCTTGACCTTGAAGATGTGGATGGGGAAGATGCAGGTCTCGCCGTGGCCCAGGCCCGCATCCAGGGCCATGAGGATATTGCGGATGACCATGCGGCCCTCGGGGGTGGTGTCGGTGCCGTAGTTGATGGAGGAAAAAGGCGTCTGGGCGCCGGCGCGGGAGTGCATGGTGTTCAGATTGTGGACGAAGCCCTCCATGGCCTGGTAGGTCTCCCGCTGGGTCTGGGCCTCGGCCCGGCGGCGGGCACGGGCCACCAGATGGGCGGCCTGGGCGGAATCCATATCCAGATGGGCAGCCAGGCGGGCGGCCACGGCGTCGTCAAAGCCGGCAGGGGGCTCCAGGCCGTTTTCGCCCTTGTCGGCCACGGCGGCAGCCACGATGTCCTTTACCTTATCGGCCAAATCCTCGGCGTCCAGGGCGTCCTCCACAATGTCGGTGAGCTTTTTCACGTACTGCTTGCGGAAGGTCTTGCCCACGCCGATGGCCATGCCGTAGTCGAAGTTGGGGATGGACTGGCCGCCGTGCTGGTCGTTCTGGTTGGACTGGATGGCGATGGCGGCCAGGGCGGCGTAGCTCATGATGGACTGGGGCTCACGCAGGAAGCCGTGGCCGGTGGAGAAGCCGTCCTTGAACAGGCGGATGATGTCGATCTGGGTGCAGGTGGTGGTGAGGGCGTAGAAGTCGAAATCGTGGATGTGGATGTCGCCCTCCCGGTGGGCCTTGGCGTGCTCGGGCCGCAGAAGGTAGGCCTCGTTGTAGGCCTTGGCGCCGGCGGAGCCGATCTGCAGCATGGCGCCCATGGCGGTGTTGCCGTCGATGTTGGCGTTGTCGCGCTTGAGGTCGGAGAGGCGGGCGTCCTTGCTGGCGATCTCGTCGATGGTCTTCATCAAGGTGGTGTTGGACTCACGGGCACGGGTGCGCTTGGCGCGATAGAGGATATAGGCCTTGGCGGCGGAGTGGAACTCCCGCTGCATCAGCTCCTGCTCCACCATGTCCTGAATCAGCTCGATCTGAGGCGGCTCGGCGCCGCAGCGGCTCTCCAGCGCCTGCTCCACCGACTCGGCCACACGGGCGGCGTCCGCCACCGTACCCTCAGCGGCGGCCTTCATGGCAGTCAGCACGGCAAGGGCAATCTTCTCACGGTCATAGGGCACCACGCGGCCGTCACGCTTGACGATCAACTGAATCATGGTCGGTTCCTCTCCTTCGTATATAATCAATATCTTGTGTGCAATTTATCGCATCTAACACTAAATGTAGCACCGAATAAAGGGGTTGTCAATGGGGGTTGGCACAATATTTTGAAAAAGCATCGGCTAACTGCCGATGCTTTTTTCCGATGGCGTGAAAAACTGGGGCGCGTCAGTCCAGGTCGGGACGGTAGATGCGCTTGTCCAGGGCGTAGACGCGGCCGCTGACGCCGCCCCTGTCCAGGCGGGAGAGCTCCTCGGCGTAGATCTCCATGCGGCTGTCGATGAGGTCGATGTGGTGCAGCAGCTCCGCCTCGGCGCACTGGGGGATCACCGCCGCGCCGAACTCCGGCTGGCCGTGGTGGGACAGGATCAGGTGCTGCAGCAGCACGGATTTTTCCGCCGGGACGGACAGCGCTTCGCACAATTCGGCAATCTCCCGGGCCTCCATGACGGAGTGGCCCAGCAGGCGGCCGGGGATGGTGTAGTCCGTCACCAGGCCCGCCGGGGAGAAGGCGAACTCGGCATCCTTGGCCATGTCGTGGCAGAGGGTGCCCGTCAGCACCAGGTCCCGGTTCACCACGCCGGGATAGAGGCGGGTGAGATAGTCGGCGATGGACAGCATGCGGGAGGTGTGCATCAGCAGGCCGCCTACGAAGCCGTGATGCACCGACTTGGCGGCGGGAATGGTGCGGAAGGTGGCCTCGTGGCGGCGCAGCATCTCCCGGGACACAGCCCGAAAGTCCGGGTCGGCCATGGTATCCACCAGGTCGCAGACCTGCTGCCAGGCGGCCTCCCGGTCGATGGGGGCGGTGGGGACCAGGCTGCTCAGGTCATAGTCGTCGGTGGGCTCGGCCAGGCGGAGTCTGTCCGCCACAAATTGCAGCGTGCCCTTATAGTCCTGGACCCGGCCCCGGACCTTCACCACGGCGCCGTTGTCCTGCTCACCGATGGGCCCGGCGTAGTCCCACGCCTTCAGGGCAATGGCGGAGGTGCCGTCACGGAGATTGGCGCTCAGAAAGGGCTTGCCGGCGTTGGAGGTCTTGAGGGCGGCGTCGGACAGCAGGTAGAAGCCCTCCACCTCGTCGCCCTTGCGCCAGGTGGAAATGGGGGCGTTGCAGATCATACTCGTTCCTCCCGTTGGGGTGTTTTTTTCAGTATAGCACATTCCCCTGCCCTTGTCCCGGTAAATGGCAAATTTTTTCCGGGCATAAAAAAGAACCGCCCCTTGGGCGGTTCTTTTTTATAGGTGTATCAGTTGTGGCCCGGGCCGCCGAAGCCGCCCATCTGGCCGCTCATCTGTCCCATCTGACCCATGCCGCCCATCTGGCCGCCCATGGAGAGGCCGGAGGTGGCGTAGAGGTTGGAGGTCATGTCCACGGTGGCGACGGTGGTGCCGCCGGAGACGGTGCCGGAGGTGGCGAAGCCGTTATCGTCGGCATCGGACACCGCGCCGCCGCACACCAGGGTGTAGGTGCTGCCGGACTGGATGCCGGGGGCGGTGACCAGGGCGCAGGCGTAGCTTACGGCGGAGGTGAAGGAGGCCACCACGTTGCCGCTCTCGTCCACCACGGCGAAGCTGGTGCCGGCGGACTGGCTGCCCACGGAGGCCAGGATGGCGCCCTGACCCTCGGCGGAGGAGAAGCTCATGGCCATGCCGGTGCTGCCCAGGGCGATGACCACGCCGCCGGTGACGGTGGCGGTGGCGTCGTAGTCCAGGCTGCCGTTGCCGTTGTTGGTGGGGCCGCTGATGAGGGTAACGCCGCCGGTGACGTTGATGGTGCCGTTGGCGTCCAGGCCGTCGCCGCCGCAGGTGAGGACGTGGTAGCCGCCGGAGACGGTAAGGGTGCCGCCGGAGGTGGCGTTGACCGCGTCATCAGAGGAGGTGAGGTAGGTGGTGCCGCCGGAGAGGGTGACGTTGACGCCCTCGATGGCCTCGTTGCTGGTGGTGACGGTGACGGTGCCGCCGGCGATGGTAACGGTATTGTCGGCGTGGATGCCGTCGTCGGCGGTGGCGATGGTCAGCTGGCCATCGGTGACGGTGACGCTGCCGTCGGCGTGGACGGCGTCGCCCAGGGTGTCGAAGGTGTAGCTGCCGCCGGCGATGGTGATATCGGCCCCGGCCTTCAGGCCCTTGCCGGACTCGTCGCTGCGGGAGGTATGGCCCCCGGCGGCGGTGGCGTCGATGGTGGCATCCACCAGGACGATGCCCGTCTGGGCCTGGAGGGCGTCGCTGAGCGCGGTGAGGGTCAGGGTGCTGCCCGCCACGTAGATATAGCCACGGGCGGTATCCTCGTCGTTGTCGGAGCGGACGGCGTCGCTGCCTGCGGTGGCGGTGACGGCGGCGTTCACGATCTTCACGCTGTCCTTGCCATTCAGGGCCACGTTGGCGGCGGTGACGGTGAGGTTGGCGGCGGTGACGACCAGGTCGTCCTTGGAGACGATGGCGTGCTTGGCGTTGCCGGTGACGGTCAGCTTGCCGGAACCGTTGACGGTCAAATCGGCCTTGCTGAACACGGCGGCGTCTACATCGGTGTCGCCGTCGGTATAGGTGTAGGCGCTGCCGTCGGAGATGGTATTGACGGTGCCGTCGGCGGCGGTAAGGAACACCTTGTCGGCGGACTGGACGTAGATGGCGGAGCCGTCGGACACGGCGACGGTGGCGTCGGACAGCACCAGCTGCACCTTGGCGTCCTCCGGGGCGGCTACCACGATGGTGCCGCTATACGTGCCGGAAAGAATATAGGTGCCGGCGGCGGTGATGGTCAGGTCGCCGCTGGGGTCCAGGGTGACGGCGGAGGCGGCGTCGTAGTCGCCGGAAGCGTCACGGTCGGAGATCTCCAGGTCGTAGACGCTGTCCACGGTGGAGACGGTTTTGGCGGTATCGCTGTCGTCGGAGACAATCTCCACGGCGGTGACGGTGGGGGTGTCGGTGGTATCGCTCTGGGCGGCGCCGCAGCCGGTGAAGGCCAGGGCGGCGGCCAGGGTCAGCGCCACGAAGGCGGTTACTTTACGGTTTTTCACAGTGTATCAGCTCCTTCCAAGGCTTCACTGATGGCCACCTCCAGGTTGCCGTTGCGGCAGCGGAGGGCGTCGATGAATGCCTGCATCTGGGCGGTGTCCTTCAAATCCACACGGTAGGTCAGCTTGTAGAGGCTGCCCATGTTGGAGGTTTTGGCCTTTACCAGACGGCACTGGCGGGTGTATTTGTCAAAGAGATCGTTGAAGGCCCCGGCATACTCCAGATCCTCCGGGACGGTGATGTGCAGCTCCATGGGGGCGTCGCTGCCCAAGGGGAGGCGGTTCAGCACCAGCAGCACGGCGCAGACGATGACGGTGAACAGCAGGGCGATGGCCACGTACCCGGCGGCGCAGGCAAGGCCCGCGGCCATGGCCAGGAAGATGGCGGTGATGTCGCTGGCCCGGCCGGCGGCGCTGCGGAAGCGCACCAGGGAGAAGGCGCCCGCCACGGCCACGCCGGTGCCCACGTTGCCGTTGACCATCATGATGACGGTGGCCACCACCATGGGCAGGACGATGAGGGAGATGAAAAAGCTGCGGGAAACGCGGTTTTTATAGCTGCTGGCCAGGGCCGTCAGCACGCCGCAGGCGGCGGACACGCCCAGGGCGGTGAGGAAGGTGGCCAGGGTGACCTCGGTGGTGAGGATGGAATTAAAAATTGCTGACATGATCGTACTCTCCTTGTGTCATTGTGATGGCTCGGCGCTGGGTGCGCTCGTAGGCGGCGCCGTATTTGGAAAAGGAACCGGGGAGGATGTGGCAATCGCAAAGGGCGTCTGCCAGCCACAGGGGCATGGCCCCGATGGTCTTGACCTCCAAAATCACGGTGCCCTCGGGCAGGAGGGCCGTGCCGCCGGAGCCAGCGCGGAGGTCTAACCCCGCGGAGCGGTAGCGGGCGTTGCTGTCAAAGGTGATGCGGATCTGCTCGTCTTCACGGGCGAACCAGGCGTCCCGCTCGTAGGCGATGAACATGGCCGGGGCGGGCTGGTTGTAAAACTGCATGGCGTAGTCCAGCTCGTGCATGATCTGGGTGTCCCGGGGGGCGGGGCCGCCGGAGAGGTATTGGAGGGCCTCACGGAGGGGCATGGCCTCCCGGCGCTTATACACCACGCCGCCGAACTTCTTTTTCAGCTCCAGGAACACGGTGCTGTCATCGTTGGGGGTGCCGTAGCTGCGAAGGCGCAGCTTCTCTTTATAATCCACCGCCTCCCGGGAATGGCGGATGATGCGGTGGTCGGGCGTGTCTAAATACAGGCTGCAGATGGTGGCATGGGGGAAGGGGTCGGGAGCCAGATAGCCGCCGATGCGCGCCATCAGGGCGTCCTGCTGCTCACGGGTGAGCAGGTATTTCTTTTCCACACGCTGGAAGATGTTGGCAGAGCGCTTCATGTTTGGCTCCTCCTTTCGTCGTTTGCGAAGGGGTGTTTCCCTTTCGATGGCTGTATATTACCCGGCATACCTTAACGGAAACTGAAAAAAGCAAAAAACTTTTTAAGATTTTTCAGCCTCTCCCCCGCCCCGATTGCCACCTGTTAAAATATGTGGTATGATGGCAAAAATGAGACGCAGGAGGACGGGACTATGAAGACCATCACGCTGGCCGGGGGCTGCTTTTGGGGCATGGAGAAGCTGTATCGCGCCCTGGGGGCGGAGGACGTGACCGTGGGCTACGCCAACGGCGACAGCGCCGAACACGCCAACTACCCCACCGTATGCGGCGGGGCCACCGGCTTCCGGGAGGCGGTGCAGCTGCGCTACGACCCGGAACGGCTGCCCCTGGGGCAGATTCTGCTGGCCTTTTTCGCGGTGGTGGACGTGACGGTGGCGAAGCGCCAGGGCGGCGACGTGGGCGACCAGTACCAGACCGGCATCTACTGGAGCGACGAGGGCGACCGGGAGGAGATTTTGCGCATCGCGGCCATGGAAAAGGCGGGGGCGGCGGCCTTTATGGTGGAATTGAAGCCGTTGGAGAATTTCTACCCGGCGGAGGAATACCACCAGCGGTATCTGGAGAAGAACCCGGGGGGCTACTGCCATGTGTCCCCTATGGAAATGGCGAAGGTGGCGGCGTTTCGGTATCACGAGGGCGTGTACGACCGGCCCGCCAAGGTACTTTTGGGGGAATAACGCCCATTTTTACGCAAAAAAGAGCTGCCCTTGGGGGCAGCTCTTTTTTGATATGGCGGCACTCACACCAGCCAGTCGTTTTCCGGCGGGGTGATATAGTCGTCTTCCCGGGACAGGCGACGGACCTTGCGGATGGCCACCACGTATAGGATGACGATGAACGCCAGAAAGACGAGGGCGGACAGCTCGCTGCCCGAGGAGGCCACGAAGTCGTAGGTGCCGTGGAGCAGCATGGGGAGCCACAGGGCCTTGTGGCGGCTGCGGCGGGAGGCGGCCTCGTCGCCCCGGAGGTCGTAGCGCTTGGCCTGGCCGTACCACGCGCCCATGAACACGCCGAAGCAGGCGTGGCCCGGCACGGCGGTGACCGCCCGGACCAGGGCCGTGGAGAAGCCGTAGATGGCTACGTAGCCGATGTTCTCCCACAGGGCGAAGCCCAGGGACACGAACACCGCATAGACCACGCCGTCAAACTGGCAGTTGAAGGCGGGGTGCCGCCAGGTGACACGGCGGAGCAGCAGGTACTTGAACCCCTCCTCCGACACCGCCACCACCACGAAGAACAGCAAAAAGCGGTGGGCCAGAGAGTCGGGGTCCAGCCAGGAAACCAGCAGCCCCTCCCCGATCTGCTCGGTGACGGCGGCAAGGCCGGTGGACAGCAGGCCCATCAGCAGCAGCTTCACCAGCAGGCCACGGGGCTCCTTTTCCAGCCGGTCGGCACGGTAGATCTGCACCAGCAGCAACACGGCGGGCACCACGGCGGCAATAATCAGAATGGGGTTGGTGTCAAACAAATAGCGGAGCATTTTTCTTCACTTCCTTGGCATTTGGGAAATCAATCGGGATTTTGGGCGGCCTCCAGGGCGCGCTGGCGGCTGATTTCCGCCCAGGTGGGCATGGAGGCCACCTTCTCCGAGAGGGCGGTCATGGTGCCGGGCACGTCGATGCCCTGGGGGCAGATGGCGGCGCACTGGCCGCAGCCGATGCAGGCCGAGGGCCATTTGTCCTTATCCATGGCGTCCAGCAGCATGGTGACGTTGGTGCTGGCGTTGACGGACAGGTCGTTATACATATTGATAAGCATGGGGATATTCAGCGCCACCGGGCAGCCGTCGCAGCAGTAGCGGCAGGCGGTGCAGGGCACGGCATGGCTCAGCTTCTCGGCGATGGCGGCCAGGACCTGGTTTTCCTCGGCGGTGGTGGGGCGGCGGTCGGCGAAGGTGGCGATGTTGTCCTCCATCTGGGGGAGGGTGGTCATGCCGCTTAATATCATCTTCACGTTGTCAAGGCCCTGGAGCCAGCGGAAGCACCAGGAGGCGGCGCTGTCGCCGGGGCGGAGGCGGGACAGGGTCTGGGCGTCCTCCGGCGCCAGGTTGGCCAGGCGGCCGCCCCGCACCGGCTCCATGACCCAGACGGGGATATTGCGCTCGGTCAGCAATTCATACTTTGCCTTGGCGTCCTGAAGCGTCCAGTCCAGATAGTTCAGCTGAATCTGGCAGAATTCCATCTCATGGCCCCACTTGTCCAGAAATTCCCGCAGCAGGGGCAGGCGGCCGTGGCAGGAAAAGCCCAGATGGCGGATGCGGCCCAGGCGGCGCTGCTCCAGGAAGTAGGGGATGATGCCCCAGCGCTGGTCCAGATAGACGCCCAGGGAGGTCTCGTTGACGTTGTGGAGCAGGTAGAAGTCGAAATAGTCCACGCCGCATTTTTTCAGCTGCTTCTCGAAGACGGCGGCGGGGTCGTAGCTGTCGGCAATCTGGTGGCCGGGGAACTTGTCCGCCAGGAAATAGCTCTTCCGGGGGTACTGGGCCAGGGCGTCACGGATGGCGGTCTCCGACTTGCCGGCGTGGTAGGGCCAGGCGGTGTCGAAGTAGTTGATGCCGGAGGCCATGGCGCAGTCCACCATGGCCTGCAGCCGGGCCTTGTCGATGGCCCCGTCGGGGGCGGTGGGCAGGCGCATCAGGCCGAAGCCCAGGGCGGACAGGTCGTGTCCGCAGACGTGATTATAATACATATCCTTCTCCCTTTTTTTATTTTGCGGGGAATGGGGTCAGCTCATGCACTGGCTGCGGATGTCGCTCTGGAAGCCGATGGCGGCCTGGCAGTTGTTGATGAACAGGGCGTCGGTGACATGGTAGCGGCTGATGAGGTCGGCCACACTGTCGGTATTGGAGCGGATGTCCACCACGATGATCTGCTCATAGTAGTCGATCATATAGGGGACAAAGGCGTTGCCGTAGGACTCCTTGAACACCAGTAGGGTTTTGCCGTTCTTATTGTCGGTGGTGATCTCGGTGAGGGGGTTGTCGCCGTTGATGAAGACGGAGGCGTAGTCGTGGTACTTGGGGTTGATGGCCAGGGCGTTGTACCAGCCGCCGTTATAGCAGCGCATGGAGTAGCCCGTGGCGGGGAAATGGCAGGCGGTATAGTCGGCGTTGCGCTTCAGGTTGGCGTCGTGGTTGCCGTACATATAGAGGGTGCCGGTGACGTCGCCGCGGTAGACGGTTTCATAGCTCTCCAGGGGGCGGCATTCGATGCCGTTGGCCTCACAGTAGGCCTGGGAGGCGTAGTAGGCGCCCAGAGACGTCCAGTGGTGGTCGGTGCGGTAGAACATATACTCGCCGGCGTGGGGCTCCATGGCGCCGAAGCAGTCGGCGGTATGGACGGAGGCGTCCATCATGGCGTAGGTGCTGCGGATGAAGTCGCGGATGCTGTCGTGGGCGTCGGTGCGGTCGGCGGGGCTCTCAAAGGCGCAGCACTTGGGCACCAGCAGGGCCGTCACGTTGAGGGCGGGGTATTTGGCGGCGAAATCGTTGACGATCTGGGCGTAGCCGGAGCTGCCGGTGGGGTCGGGGGTGAAATACTCCACGCCGTAGTCGCCGCAGATCAGCACGGCGCCGGCATAGTAGGAGGCCAGGTCGTTGGTGTAGTGGCCGGAGGGGACGGTCTCCGCCACCACGCCGTCGGGGGTGTCGGACTGGGCGTCACCCATGCCGGGGGCGACGTAGTTCCGCCCGGCGGGGACCACCTGCTCTCCGCAGACGGCGCAGACGCCGTCCTCCCCTACCCGGTGGCCCTGGTTGCGGTGGAGCACCGTGCCGCAGACGGTGCAGGTCTGATCCACGGTGCAGCTTACCGGGCCGCTGGGGGTATGGGGCAGGATGGGGGACAACTCCTCACCGCAGCGCAGGCAGACCTGGGCGGCAAGGCAGGTGGCCTCGGGGCCCGGCTCATGGCCCAGGGCCGCCACGATGACCTCGCCGCACTCGGTGCAAACCTGGTCGGTGGTGCAGGTGGCCTCGGGGCCGGGGGTGTGCTTATGGCAGGCGGTGAGGCTCAGGGCCAGGGCCGCCGCAAATACGAAAGAAAGGATTTTTTTCATGGTCATTACCTCATAAAAACGCTTTGGCGCGTGTATACGACCATTATACCCTTTAGCGGAAAAAGTGCAACCGCTTTTCCCGGGAAAAATAGGGTGGCGGGGCGGTGGAAAGTGTGGTATACTGATGGGCAGAGATAAACGGCGGGAGGGATCGGCATGGAACGGCAATACCCCTGCGTGAAAATACACACGGCGCGACTGGGGCAGAACGCCCGGGAGGTGGTCTCCCGGTGCCACGAAATGGGCGTGAGCGTGTGCGGCGTTATCAAGGGCTGCGGCGGATTGCCGGAGGTGGCCAGGCTGTTCCGGGAGGCGGGAGCCGATGAGATCGGCACCAGCCGCCTGGAGCAGGTGGCGGCCTGCCGGGAGGCGGGCATCCCGGGGCCCTATCTCCTGCTGCGGGTGCCGGGGCTGACGGAGCTGGGCGGCGTGGCGGCGCTGTGCGAGACCTCCCTCCAGTCGGAGCGGGCCACCTTGGACGCTCTGGAACAGGAGTGCGCCCGGCAGGGCAGGACCCATAACGTCATCATCATGGCGGACCTGGGGGACCTGCGGGAGGGCTTCTGGGACAGGGAGGAGATGGCGGAATGCTGCGTCCACGTGGAGCGGGACCTGCCCCACCTGCATCTCAAGGGCGTGGGCGTGAACCTGGGATGCTACGGCTCCATCAAACCCACACCGGAGAAGATGGAGGCGCTGCTTGCCATCGCCCGGGATGTGGAGGGCCGCATCGGGCGGAAGCTGGAGGTGGTGTCCGGCGGGGCCACCAGCTCCTATCGGCTGGTGCATGACGGCACCATGCCGGCGGGCATCAACCACCTGCGCATCGGCGAGGGCATCCTCCTGGCCAAGGATTTACAGGTGGACTGGGGCATCACCGACATGGACTACCTGCGGATGGACACCTTTACCCTCCACGGCGAGGTGCTGGAGATCCGGCGCAAGCCCAGCTATCCCCAGGGGGAATTTGCCATTGACGCCTTCGGCCACAAGCCGGTGTACGTGGACAAGGGGCCCCAGATCCGGGCCCTTATCGGCTTCGGACGGGCCGACGTGGGGGACGTGGAGAGCCTCATCTGCTGCGAGGCGGGGATGAACGTCATCGGCGGCAGCTCTGACCACTGCATTGTGGACGCCACCCATTGCCGCCCCCTGCAGGTGGGGGATATTGTGGAATTTCATCTATGCTACAGCCATATGCTGTATGCCACCGACAGAGGTGACGTGCGCAAGGAATTTGTGGCGGACTGACGGGAGGATTCATTATGTCTGATATGAAAGTGCTGATTATCAACGCAGTGATTACGTTTTTCTCCTTTTTCGTGGCGGCGCCGGTGCTGTTGAACGCTGTTTCCCTGTTCGGCGTGCAGAAGACCTTTGCCAAGGTGATGGTGGAGGAGGGCGTGGTGCCGGAGGAGGAAGTGAAGCGGCTGTACCCCGGCAAGCAGGTGGGCGGCGTGGTGGTGACGGCAATCGTGGTGGGTGCGCTGGTGTTCGCCGCCGCAAAGGTGCCCCCCTTCGGCTTCATCTGCCTGGCCTTCGGCCTGGGGCTGGGCTGCCTGCGGTATCGGAAGGTGGTGCAGTTCAACAGCCTGACAGTGCAGCGGTTCCGCAACAGCTTCAAGGACGTGATGGACAGCCAGAAGTTCAACCGCTACGTGGACAGCCATTTTTAAGGCGTTTTTGATGAATAAAAGCTCTCCCGGAAAGCCGGGAGAGCTTTTTTATTGGTTTATGACCAGGCGAGGTCCATGCCCAGTATCACCAGGAAGAACACCAAGGCGAACACCAGGGTGATGACCCCCACGGCGGACAGCACGCCCCATATCATCCGGCGGCGCTGGGAGGGGGTCAGGTCCAGCTTTTCGCCTGTGGGGCGCTCCCCCTTGGAGGGGTTGTACCAGGGCATGCCCTCCACGTTCATCTCCGCGAAGGTGCGGCCGTCGTCCTCGGGCAGTTCGGGCTTCTGGCGGGCCATGGGTTACGCCTTTTTGCCGTCAGCCGCGGGGGCCTGGGCGGGGATGGCCTGCTCGGCCTCGGCCTGCTCCTGGGCGTCGTTATACAGGTGGCAGGCGCAGAAATGGCCGGGCTCCACCTCTTTCCAGTTGGGGACGGCGTACTTGCACACCTCCATGCACTTGCTGCAGCGGGTATGGAACTTGCAGCCGGCAGGGGGATTGGCGGGAGAGGGGATGCTGCCCTCCAGCACGATGCGGTCCATCTTATAGTTGGGATCGGGCACCGGGATGGCGGAGAACAGGGCCTGGGTGTAGGGGTGGAGGGGATGGTCGAAAATCTTCTCCGTCTCGGCAAACTCCACCATATTGCCCAGGTACATGACGCCCACGGTGTCGGAGATATGCTCCACCACGGACAGGTCGTGGGAGATGAAGAGGTAGGTGAGGCCGAAGTTCTTTTGCAGCTCCCGGAGCAGGTTGATGATCTGGGCCTGGATGGACACGTCCAGGGCGGACACGGGCTCATCGCACAGGATGAACTCGGGCTTCAGCGCCAGGGCCCGGGCGATGCAGATGCGCTGGCGCTGGCCGCCGGAGAACTCGTGGGGATAGCGGTCCTTGTGGAACTCCTGGAGGCCGCACTGCTTCATGATATCGGTGATATAATCGTCAAACTCCGCGGCGGGGACGATATTGTGCTCACGGACGGCCTCGCCGATGATCTCGCCCACGGGCAGGCGGGGAGACAGGCTGGAATAGGGGTCCTGGAAGATGATTTGCAGCTTGGGGCGCAGCTTGCGCAGCTCGCTGCTGCTGAGGGAGAAGATGTCCTGGCCGTTGAACAGCACCTGGCCGGAGGTCTTGTCGTGGAGGCGGAGGATGGTGCGGCCGATGGTGCTCTTGCCGCAGCCGGACTCGCCCACCAGGCCCATGGTGGTGCCCCGCTTGATGTGGAAGCTGACGCCGTCCACCGCCTTCACCTGGCCCACGGTGCGGCCGAAGAAACCGCCCTTGATGGGGAAGTATTTTACCAGGTTCTTCACTTCCAGCAAATAATCCTCGCCGTCCACGGTGGGGATGGCCTGGTTCTCACGGAGGTCATTCTGATTGGTGTTGGACATGGTCACTTGGCCTCCTTCCCGTCAAAACGATAGCAGCTGACAAAGTGGGTGTCGGAAATCTGAATCTCCTTGGGATATTCGCCGCTGCACTGCTCCACGCACATCTCGCAGCGGTCGCGGAAGTAGCAGTACTTGGGCATGTTGATGGGGTTGGGCACCTTGCCGGGGATGGAATAGAGCTCATCCACCTTCTTGCCCACCACGGGCTTGGAGTTCATCAGGCCGATGGTGTAGGGATGGGCGGGATGATAGAAGATATCCTCCGCGGTGCCCTTTTCCACCACGCGGCCGGCGTACATGACCACCACGTAGTCCGCCATCTCGGCGATGACGCCCAGGTCGTGGGTGATGAACATGATGGAGGAGTTGGTCTTATTCTTCAGCTGACGGAGCAGGTCCAGAATCTGGGCCTGGATGGTCACGTCCAGGGCGGTGGTGGGCTCGTCGGCGATGATGATGCGGGGGTTGCAGGCCAGGGCCATGGCGATGACCACCCGCTGACGCATACCGCCGGACAGCTCGTGGGGGTACATGCGGTACACGCCCTCACTGTTGGCGATGCCCACCATCTCCAAAAGCTCGATGGTGCGGGCCTTGAACTGCTCCTCGGTGCGGTGGTCGTCGTCGTGGAGCTTCAGCACCTCCTCGATCTGCTCGCCGATGCGGAACACGGGGTTGAGGGCGGTCATGGGCTCCTGGAAGATCATGGACACATAGTTGCCACGCAGCTTCTGCATGACGGAGTTGGGGGCCTTGGTGACGTCGTAGGCCTTGTTGCCGCCGATGTTGAGGCGAATCTCGCCCTCCACGGTCTGGCCCTGGGGCCGCTGCAGCAGCTGCATCAGGGACAGGCTGGTGACGCTCTTGCCGCAGCCGGACTCGCCCACCACGCCCACGGTCTTGCCGATGGGCACGTTGAAGCTGACGCCGTCCACGGCGCGGACCACGCCGGTGTCGGTGAAGAAGTAGCTGTGGAGATTATCGAACTCTACGGCGTTATTGGGGTCGTGCATCGTGGTGAGATACTCGGACTCGGGCACGTTCTTGCGCTTGCGGGCCTTTTCGTAGGCGTTGGTGATCTTGCGGTTCTCGCGGGAGATACGCCGGGACTCTTTTGCGGAGAGATAACCGTCATTCTTTTTCTTAGCCATTTCGCGTACCTCCTTATCGCTTCATCTTGGGGTCGAAGGCGTCCCGGAGGCCGTCGCCCACCAGGTTGAACGCCAGCACCGTCAGCAGGATGCAGATACCGGCGGGAATCCAGATGAACCAGTAGTTCTGCAGCACGAAGGTGTTATTCACGTCGTTGATGATATTGCCCCAGGAGGCGAAGGGGAACTTGACGCCCAGGCCCAGGAAGCTGAGGGTGGCCTCGATGAGGATGGTGCTGCCGATGCCCATGGTGCAGGACACGATGAGCTGGGGGATGACGTTGGGCACCAGGTGCTTGAAGATGCGGCGGGACACACGGAGGCCGCTGGACTCGGTGGCCACCATGAACTCCTGCTCACGCAGGCCCAGGATCTGGCCGCGGACCAGGCGGGCCATGCCGGGCCAGCCCAGGAAGCCCAGGATCAGCATCAGGTACAGCATACGGATCTGGGGATCGACGCCCATGGTGTCCATGGCGGCGCCCAGAATGATGATGATGGGGGTGGAGGGGATGCAGTAGAAAATATCCACGATACGCATGATGAGGAAGTCCACCCACTTGCCGAAGTAGCCGGCAAGGCCGCCCAAAATCACGCCGATGATCAGCGCGATCAGCTCCACGATGAAGCCGATGACCAGGGACACACGGCCGCCGTACATCAGGCGGGTCAGCATATCCATGCCGTTGCGGTCGGTGCCCAGCCAGTGCTTGGCGGAGGGGGCGGCGTAACGGTCATAGGTGCGGGTGGCGGTCTCCTGGCGCACCACCCAGTTCTTCACGTCGGGCTTATAGTCGATGAAAAACTCGCTCTCGCCGTTTTCATCGGT
Source organism: Oscillospiraceae bacterium (assembly GCA_017412585.1). Taxonomy (GTDB): domain Bacteria; phylum Bacillota; class Clostridia; order Oscillospirales; family Oscillospiraceae; genus Vescimonas. The sequence continues at coordinate 766 of JAFPXK010000040.1, read as the reverse complement.
GAAGGTAAACTTATCCGCGCCGCTCTCCAGGGCGATAACGAGCTGCTCCTGGAAGTCGCGGCTGAGGAAGATGTCGGGGGAGATGGGGTTGATGACGTAGCGGCTGACGAAGGCCACTTCCCTGCCGTCCTTCTCCACCACGCCGCCCTCGGCGATGGTGTAGGCCTCGGCGTCCAGCGCAAAGGCGGTCTCGCCGTTGGTGTAGGCCTTCAGCGCGGCGCTCACCAGATTGAAGGGCAGCTTCTGGCCCTCCACGCTGGAGGTGACCACGTCCTTGTAGGCGATGCCCACCAGCGTGGCCTGGCCGTCGGTGGTGACGGAATAGAAATCCTCGCCCTCACGGTTGACGTAGTAGGTGGTGTCACGGTAGGTGACAGAGTCCTGGCCGGTGGTGACGGCCAGCACCACCTGGGCCTGGATGGCGGAGTCAAACTTGGCGTCGCCGGAGGCCAGGAAGCGGAAGTCGTTATTCCGGACGGCACCGGCGTACTCCTTCTTCTGGATGGTCTCGGTGTAGAAGAGCTGATCCTCCTCGTAGGGGGAGATAACGCCGCCCAGGAAGGAGAACAGGAACATGACGGAGAGAATCACCAAGCCCACCACGGCGATGCGGTTGCGGAAGAAGCGCTTGGCCACCATGGCGCCGGGGGACAGCACCTTGACACGGCGGTCGTCGTTGAGGGAATATTCCTCGGAGGCGGGGGTGGCGTCCACCGCCGTCTGGGCCTCGGCCTGCTCGTTGAGCTTGGCGGCCAGGATGTCGTTT
>JAFPXK010000039.1 GCA_017412585.1 Oscillospiraceae bacterium | reverse complement strand
CTCATCGCCCCCTCATCCGTCACGGCCTTTACAGGCCGCGCCACCTTCCCCCCAAGGGGAAGGCTAGACGGTAGGTTGATATGTATTGCCATCCATCCCGCCTTGGCGGTATTCGTCACCCCGGCACGGCGGGCCGGGGTCGTCCCGCCCTACGGCGTAATCATAACGGCATCGGTTTTCTTTGTAGGGGCGCTTCATGAAGCGCCCGCTTGCGGGTTGGCAATGATGATAAAGGGTATCGTTGGTTTGGCAAGGGGCAGGATGTTGTCCGTAGGGGCGGGGCTCTGCTCCGCCCTTTTCTCGTCAATCGCCCGGCCTCGGGCGGAGCAAAGCCCCGCCCCTACACACAGTTTACCGTTGCCCTTTGCCGTCCAACCCGCCCCGGCGGTATTCGTTACCTGGGCACGGCGGGCCGCCGAGGCGTCGGCCCCTACGGTGAGCGCGTTACCGTTTGTCCTTCATCACGGCCTCGGCGGTATTCGCCACCCCCGATTGCGGGCGATTCGTGAATCGCCCCTACGGCAAAAACACAGGCGCCGATTTTTTGTAGGGGCGCTTCAGGTCGCGCCCGCCCTGCCACATTTGATACAGGTCGGGTTGGTCGATGGTGGCTCCCACGCCCTTCATTTCACACCGCGCAGCAGGCCACGGGCAAAACAAAAAGGCCACCCCGTTGGGTGACCTTTGTGTTTTGGTGGACCTGAAGGGATTCGAACCCTCGACCTCTCGGATGCGAACCGAACGCTCTCCCAGCTGAGCTACAAGCCCATATTCCGTTGTTTTCTTTCCGCTTGCTGCTCCCGGCTGTGCCTACCCTCGCGTTACACGCTCTGCGACTCGCCTAAGAGCCGCCGCGCTGCGGCGGTTGGCTCGCTGCACACCCGCTGCGGCGGGCGTCCCAGCTGAGCTACAAGCCCATATTCGATTATACCAAGGCTCTTTCCGCCTCGACCACTCTATTATACACAAGTTTTTGGGAATTGCAAGGGGAAAATCTGCCGCTGTTTCCCTTTTCAGCGTCCCCGTTTCCCATTTTTCGTCATTGCGCTTTGGGGAATCCTGTGGTAATATGGCCGTTAGCGGTGCCTACCCGGCGATTTTTCCGGGCAAATTGGGGCACCTTTGAGGCTTTTTTTATGACGAAACAGACCATTCGCGCCGCGTTTATCACCTCCGTGCCGGTGCTGGCGGGATACATCGTGCTGGGCATCGGCTTCGGCATTTTGCTGCGGGGCGCGGGCTACGGCGTGGGCTGGGCGGCGGCCATGAGCGCCCTCATTTACGGCGGCTCCATGCAATACGTGGGGGTGGGGCTGCTCTCCTCCGGCGCCTCCATTATCACCACCGCCCTCACCTCCTTTATGGTCAACGCCCGGCACCTTTTTTACAGCATCTCCATGATCGGCGTGTACAAGGACGCGGGCCGGGCCAAGCCCTACATGATTTTCGCCCTGACGGACGAGACCTATTCCCTGCTGTGCGACGGCAAGGTGCCGGAGGGGGCCGACCCTACGATGTACCGCTTTTTCGTGTCCCTCTTTGACCAGTGCTACTGGATCATCGGCGGCGTGCTGGGCAATCTGCTGGGGGCGGTGCTGCCCTCCACGGCGGGGGTGGAGTTCTCCATGACGGCGCTGTTCGTGGCGGCGTTTACGGAGCAGTGGCGCACCAGCCGCGACCACCTCCCCGCCCTCACCGGGGCGGGCTGTACCCTGCTGTGCCTGGTCCTCTTCGGGCCGGAGAACTTCCTCATCCCCGCCATGGTGCTGATCACGGTGGTGCTGACCCTTCTGCGGGGCAGAGAGGAGGCCGCGGCATGAAATCAGCCATTATCGTGGGCGTGATGGCGGCGGTGTCGGCGCTGCTGCGGTTTCTGCCCTTCCTGGTGTTCCGCAAGCGGACGCCCCCCTACGTCGCCTATCTGGGCCGGGTGCTGCCCCCGGCCATCATCGGTATGCTGGTGGTGTACTGTCTCAAGGACGTGACGCTGACGGCGGCCCCCTACGGCCTGCCCGAGCTCATCGCCTGCCTCACCGTGGCGGCGGTGCAGCTATGGCGGCGCAGCAGCCTGTGGAGCATCCTGGCGGGCACGGCGGTGTACCTGGTGCTGGTGAACGCGGTGTTTTGAGCGCCAATACCCTATTTATAATATGGAAAAGACGCCCTCGCGGGCGTCTTTTTTGCCAATAATTGACTTTTATCGGGCCCTTTGCTACAATGGGCGGGAAAGGGATGCTGCGCTGACGGCAGGCGGTTGGCCACAACCTCCGAAAGGGGGTGAGGCCCGTGCGGATTACCTTACATATCGGCACCTATACGGTAACGATTATTGTAAAGAAACGCGAAAACCGCCACCCGGCACGGTGACGGTTTTCGTAGGCATCTTGCCTAAAACCTAACCATTTTGCTTGGGCCAACCGCTTGTCGCGGTATCCCTTTCACCATTATCTTACCACACCTGGCAGTATTGTCAAGTGTGGTTTTTTGCGTTCCGCGCTGTGCCCCGGGCGGTTACCGCGCCGCCTTTTGGAGCCTGATGTCCTCGCCGAAGAAGGGCAGCACGCGGTACTCCCCCTCCAGCCGGGACTGGACCTGGCGGCCGTATTTGGCCCCCAGCTCCTCCAGGGTCAGGTTGGTGGAGATGACGGTGCTCTTCCCCGCCATGAGGCGGCCATTCACCAGTTGGTACAGGGCGCTCTGGACGAAGGCGGTAGTCAGCTCCGTGCCCAGATCGTCCAGGATCAGCAGGTCGCAGTCGTCATACCGCCGGGCTTCGTCCTCCTCCTCCCTGCCGAACTTCACCGACTCCATCACGGAGAAAACGTGGCCCGCCGTGTCGTACACCACGCTGTGGCCCCCCTCGCTGACCACCCGGGCGATGCAGGCGGAGAGGAAGGTCTTGCCCAGGCCCGGCTCGCCGGTGAGCAGCAGGCTGCCGCTGCGGCGGGAGAACTGGTTGGCAAAGTCCCGGCACAGGTCGTAGTTGTCCTCCATCTGCCGCCGGGGGGAGATGCCCAGCTCCGGGTCGGGCAGGGGGCTGTACCAGTCGAAGGAGAAGGTGTCAAAGCTCTGGTGGCCCAGGTCCAGCATACGGGAGAGCTGGCCGATCTGGGCATCGTGATAGTATTTTTTCAGGCACCGGCACATGCCGCCCCGGACGTAGCCGCTGTCGCCGCAGAGGGGACAGGCGGGGGCGTCGTCCAGGGCGTCGGAGGGATAGCCGTACCGCTGCAGAAGGGCCTGCCGCTCCTGCTGTAGGGCCAGGTTTTTATCCCGGATCACCCGGATGGCGGGCAGAGGGTCCGTGCCCCGCTGCAGGGCCCCGGAGATAATCTGGGACATGGTGGCGCGCAATTCTTCCTCGATCTCCCGGATGCGGGGCACGTCACGATAAATCTGCTGCCGGCGGCGCTCCGCCTTGGCGGCCCGGGCGGCCTTATCCCGCTCGAAGCGCTCCGTGGCGATGCGCAGCACCTTTCCGTCTACTGCCATGGGTCATTCCCTCCCCACATATTTCTTCATCCAGCTCTTGTCTCTGGCCCCGGTCTTGGTCTGCCGGGGGGCGGCGGACGCCCGGCGCTGCTCCCCCGCCTCCACCTGGGCGGTGGTGTGCCAGCCGCTTTCGTGCCAGCGGCGGAGGATGCCGTTCAGGTACCGCCAGTCCATCTTCTGCTTGCGCATGATGGTGATTTCATAGGCCAGGGCCACCGTATCCGGCGGGAAGCCCTTGTCCATCCAGTCCAGAATGTACTTCAATTCGCTGTCCACCGCCGGGCGGTCCCCCAGCTGGAGGACCCGCATATAGGCCCCGGTGCCCGCCACCTTGCGGTCGTAATCCCGCAGGTAGGCCGCCACGGATTCCTGGTCAAAAAGGCCCCTTTGGGCCCAGTAGTAGCCCTCTTTCTCGATCTGACGCAACGTGGGGCGGCGGCCCTCGCCGTAGCGGCGGCGGGTGCGGTCGGTGCAGTGTACCACCAGGGTGTACAGCACGTCTGCCGGGAAGCCCAGGTCATGGTAGAGCCCGGCCAGAATCTGGTCGTCGGCGGCGGCCAGGCGACGGCCCAACGTCTGCTCCACCTGGGAGCGGAGCATGGCGTAGTCCTCCTGGCCCAGCAGCGCCGCCATCTCCTGGGGCGTGAACTCCGTCCGCTCCCGGGCCGGGGCCAGGGGCTTGCCCCCGCCCAGCAGGCCCATCTCCCGCAGGGCCGACTCCGCCGCGCGCAGCCGCAGCTCCGACATGCCCAGGGAGGCCGCCAGGGCGGCGGCGTCCTGCCCGCCGGAGGAGCGCTGCAAGGCCAGGTACAGCAGGGCCGCGTCGCCGTTCCTGCCGCCGATGACGGCGTCCACCTCGGCGCAGCGCAGCACCAGATTCTTTTCCTCTCCGCCCAGGATGTATCCCGCCACGGCACTCACCTCCCACGGTAATCGTTTTCCTCATTCTACACGAAATCCGCCTTTTCGTAAAGTGGTGCCGGGTCTTTTTTACAAATTCACAAATTATTCTTTCCTCCCGGCGAAAATGTGCTATAATTATACTGTATAAGTTTGTAAACCCATCAGACGGAACAGGAGGGCAACACCATGGCCAATCGCGTAACGATGACGATTTGCGGCGAGAGCTACACGCTGGTCGCCGACGAGACCCCCAGCTATATGGAAAAGGTGGGGGCGATGGTGAACGAGAAGATGACGGAGCTGATGGCCTCTGCCCACGTCAGCCGCTACGACGCGGCGGTGCTGGCGGCGGTGAACATGGCCGACGAGCTGCTGAAAAACCAGGACGGCACCGAGAACCTGCGCCGCCAGCTGAAGGCCTACCTGGATGAGGCCAACGCCGCCAAGAACGAGGTCAGCGACTTGAAGCGCCAGCTTTTCAAGCTGCAGCAGCAGCAAGGGAGACGGTAATGACCGAGCTTTTGGCACCCGCCGGGTCCCGGGAGGCCCTGGAGGCGGCGGTGCAGTCCGGGGCGGACGCGGTGTACATGGGCTTTGGCGCCTTCAACGCCCGTCAGAGCGCCCGGAACTTTACCGACGAGGAATTTGCAGACGCCGTGACCTACTGCCACCTGCGGGGCGTAAAGGTGTATCTTACCCTCAACACCCTGGTCACCGACCGGGAGCTGCCCCAGGCGGCGGAGGCCCTGCGGAAGGCCAGCGATATGGGCGTGGACGCAGTGCTGATCCAGGACTGGGGCGTGTGGCACCTGGCCCGGGAGGTGGCGCCGGACGTGACCCTTCACGCCAGCACCCAGATGAGCCTCCACACCTTGGGCGGCGCCCGGGTGGCGGCCTCTCTGGGCATCCACCGGGTGGTGCTGGCCCGGGAGCTGTCCGGCCAGGAAATCGCTGAAATCTGCCGGGGCTGCGGCGCCGAGGTGGAGGCCTTTGTCCACGGGGCATTGTGCATGTGCTACTCCGGCCAGTGCGCCATGAGCGCCCTCATCGGCCAGCGCAGCGGCAACCGTGGCCGGTGCGCCCAGCCCTGCCGCCTGCCCTACGGCGTGGACGGCCCCTGCCGGGGCGATCACCCTTTGAGTCTGAAAGACGCCAATCTGTCCCATCACCTCCGGGAATTGGAGGACATGGGGGTGGCCTGCCTCAAAATCGAGGGGCGGATGAAGCGGCCGGAATACGTGGCCGCCGTCACCGGCATTTATCGCCGGCTGCTGGACGAAAAGCGCCGCCCCACGTCGGAGGAGGAAAAACAATTATTTGACGCCTTCAACCGGGACGGCTTCACCGACGGCTATTTCCGGGGCGAAAAGGGCCCGAACATGCTGGGCACCCGCAGCGAAACGGCCCGGTGGCCCGAGGCGTGGTTTGCCCAGGTGCGGCGGGAGGTCGAGAGCCGGGAGCATCGGCTCACCCCCGTGACCTTCACCTGCCACCTCACCGCCAACGCCCCCGCCGCCCTGACGGCGGAGGGGGGCGGACACACCGTCACCGTCACGGGGCCGGTGCCGGAGGCGGCGCGAAACCGCAGCCTGACGGCGGAGGAATTGCGCCAGCGGCTGGGCAAGACCGGCGGCACCGTGTTCACGGCGGCGCGCTTTGACCTGTCGGTGGAGGAGGGACTCATGCTGTCCGCCGGGGCCATCAACGGCCTGCGGCGGGACGCGCTGAACGCCCTGGCGGAGGCCATGACGGCCCTGCCGCCCCGGCGCACCGCCATGGAAGCCCCCCTTCCCCCCTGCCCTGCCGCCGTGACGGACGCCCCCAAGCTGACGGTGTCATTGTCGGACAAGGCCCAGCTGACGGAAGAATTGCTGGCCGCGGCGCCGGAAATCGTGTATATTCCCGTGGACTGGCTGGATACAATGGATTTGACCGCCTGGCCGGGGCAGAAATTCTGCGCCGTGCTGCCCCGGATTTACCGCACGGCGGACGAGCCGCGTCTCCGCGCCCTGCTGCAAAAGGCCACGGGCCTTTACGGCGTGGCCGTGGGCAACCTGGGCCACCTGACCATTGCGGAGGGGCTGGGCCTCAGGCTGCTGGGGGACTTCGGGCTGAACGTGTTCAATTCCCGGTCGCTGCTGTTCCTGCGCGATTTAGGGCTGGACGCCGCCACCCTCTCCTATGAGCTGCGGCACCAGCAGATGCGGGACGTGGCCAAATACCTGCCCTGCGAGGCCATTGTCTACGGCCGCCTGCCGCTGATGATTACGGAAAACTGCGCCCTGCGTAACACGGTGGGCTGCGCCCACGGCAAAGGCGGCGTCCTCACCGACCGCACAGGGGCCAGGTTCCCCGTCACCTGCGCCTACGGCTGCCGCAACGAGATACAAAACAGCGCCCCCCTGTTCCTGGCGGACAAGGAGGACTACCTCCGCTGCGGCCTCACCTACGCCCGCCTCCGGTTCACCACCGAGACGCCGGAGGAATGTGCCGCCATCGCCCGCCGCTACCGGGGACAGGGCGACTGGACGCCGGACCATTTCACCCGTGGCCTTTTCTACCGGGGCGTGGAGTGAAAGCTGGCGAAAAACGGCTGCGCCGTTTTCCTGCCAATGGGCTTGCAGTCCACTCCGCGCACTCGCTTCGCTCGCACACTGCGTGGCCTGAGAAGTAAAATTTCCGACGTACGCCAGCGATGGCCCGCGAGGAACGAGCGGCTGCCAGAGCAAGTGCCCCTGGGGTACACGCCGCCGGAAATTTTGATTTGCATGGTTCGCGCCTTGCGAGGCGCGAAATCTGCGATGCTATTTTCATTACAAATAGTATTTTACCGTAAAGATATTACAGAACGGAGTCAGTATGGAGCTGAAAATCAAGCCTCTTTCCCCGAAAATCGGAAAGGAAATCCCCCTGCCCCGGTTTGCCACGGACGGCGCGGCGGCCATGGACCTTTGCGCCTGCATCGACGCACCCGTGGTGATCCCCGCCGGTGGGCAGGCGGTGATCCCCACGGGCATCGCCATCGCCCTGCCCTCGGCGGACTACGTGGCGCTGCTGTTTTCCCGCAGCGGCATGGGCATCCGCAGCGGCATCAGCCTCAGCAACGGCGTGGGCGTCATCGACAGCGACTATCGCGGCGAGATCGGCGTGGGATTGCGGAACCATTCGGCGGCTGACTACACCGTGGCCCCCGGCGACCGCATCGCCCAGCTGATGGTGACGCCGGTGGTGCGGCCCAGCCTTACCGTGACGGACACCCTGGACGAGACGGACCGGGGCGCGGGCGGCTTCGGCTCCACCGGGAGATAACCATGGGCAAGCTGATTTTGGCCTCCGGCTCCCCCCGGCGGCAGGAGCTTTTGCGCCGCATGGGGCTGACGGATTTCGTCGTGGCCCCCGCCGACGTGGCGGAGTGGTACCCCGAGGGGCTGACGCCGGAGGAGATCGTGGCCTACATCTCCCGGGAGAAGAACGACGCCGTAGACGCGGCGGCGGACGACATCGTCATCACCGCCGACACCATGGTGTTTCTGGACAATCAGAAGCTGGGCAAGCCCCATTCGGAGGCCCACGCTCTGGAGATGCTCACCGCCCTCCAGGGGCGGCACCACACCGTCTGCACCGGCGTCACCGTGCGGCGGGGGGACAGGCGGGACACCCGGGCCGTCACCACGGAGGTGTATTTCCGCCCGGCGTCGGAGGAGCGGCTGCGGCGTTACGTCGCCACCGGCGAGCCCATGGACAAGGCGGGAGCCTACGGCATCCAGGGCCTGGGCGGGCTGCTGGTGGAGAAAATCCACGGCGATTTCTTCAACGTCATGGGCCTGCCCATCGCCACCCTGGCGGACATGCTGGGGGCGTTTGGGGTGGAGATTCTTTAATGAATAATTAAGGTGTCCGCCGCGGGGCGGATGGAAAATGCGCGGGTCGGCGGCCCCTACGGAGAAAATCGCAACCGCTGGCAACCAACGGTGCCTTTCTTATTCCCGCGACCGGGTAACGGGCGCTTCTTGAAGCGCCCCTACGATTTTTCGCGCCTTCCTTTTTTATTTACAAATATTTCCATTTCATTTTTCAGCAGGTTATGCTATGAAACGATTTTTTACCAAAAACGGTATATGGATGCTCTCGGCCATCGCCATTGTGGCGGTGGTGCTGGTGATTATGGCGGCCTGGGGCGACGAGACCAGCTTCGTGCGCAACGCCGCCGGGGTCATCGCCTCCCCCTTCCGCTCGGCGGCACAGACGGTGTCCGGCTGGGTGGAATCGGCGGCGGACCATTTCCAGTCCATCGAGACGCTGCAGCAGGAGAACGAGGACCTGCGCCAACAGGTGGCGGATTTGCAGGAGCAGGTGCGCCAGGGCCAGGCCGACAGCCGGGAAAACGCCAATCTGCGCCACCTTTTGCAGCTGCGCCAGCGGCACAGCGACTTCGCCCTGGAGTCGGCCTGGATCGTCAGCCGCTCCGCCTCCAACTGGGAGAGCAGCTTCACCCTGGGCAAGGGCACCAACTTTGACATCGCCATCGGCGACTGCGTGGTGGACCCCTACGGCTATCTGGTGGGCGTGGTCACCGACGCCGGCGCCAACTGGAGCACCGTCACCACCATCCTGGACCCGGAGAGCGCCATCGGCGCCACCGTGTTCCGGGTGCAATCGACGGCAGTGGCCCAGGGCCAGCTTTCGCTGATGGCCAGGGGCCAGCTTACCCTCACCTATCTGGCCGACGACGAGAGCCTTATCCACGGCGACCTGGCGGTGACCTCCGGCCTGGGGGGCTACTACCCCGCCGGGCTGCCCATCGGCACCGTGGAGGACGTGCGCACCGACGACAGCGGCCTCATCCGCTACGGCGTGCTGACGCCAAAAACCGACATGGCGGCGCTGACGGAGGTATTCGTCATCACCGACTTTGCCATCGTGGAGTGACGCTATGGGACGGAAAAAACTGCTGACGTGGGTGCTGTACAGCCTGTGCGCCCTGGCGGCCGCCGCCGTGCAGACGCTGGTGCTGTCCCGGCTGCGGGTGTGGGGCGTTCACCCCTTTATCCTGCCGGTGACGGCGGCGGTGATCGCGGTGTTCCCGGAGCGGCGTACGGCGGTGGCCTTCGCCGCCTTTCTGGGCTTCGTGTGCGACCTGGTGATGCCGGACATCATGCCCTGCTTCTACCTGCTGACCTTTGCCCTCTCGGCCCTCATCACCAACCTGCTGGCCCAGCGGGTCATCTCCACCCCCTTCCTCTGCGCCCTGGCGGGAGCGGGCATCGCCCTGGTGCTCAACGGCCTGGGCCACGGCGCGGTGCTGCTGCTGCTCTACGGCTCGGCCCGCGGCGCGCTGCTGCTGCTGGCCCAGGAGACGGTGCTGTCCATTCTGGGCACGGTGCCGCTGTTCTTCCTGCTGCGGTGGGTGAATCGCTATCTTTCTACGGTATAAATCTGTATTTGGGACAAAAAAACAGCCGTCCCGGTTCGTCTGAAAGTGGGCACCATAAATCCCACATCCATTCTCCTCCGACGGCTGTGACGACATTATATCTTTTGCCCCGTCAGGTGTCAATACATTATTACAATAGTATCTTTTGGGAGAATCTTCATGCAGGATACCTTTGAGCGAAAATTTCTCAACCGGCGGACGCTGCTGATCCCCGTTTTGCTGGGGATCATGGTGATTCTATACGTGGCCGTGATGCACTCGGTACAGATCGTCCACGGCAGCGAGTACCGGGCCCGGTCCATCTCCTCCAACGCCACCACCGAGACGGTGGGGGCCAGCCGGGGGCTCATCACCGACCGCAACGGCAAGGTGCTGGTGTCCAACGCCCTGGCCTACACCCTCACCTTCTCCCGCCAGGGCTTTGAGGCGGACAGCGACCTCAACGAGGCCATCTGGCGGCTGGTGGACCTGTGCCGCCGCAACGACGCCCCCTGGAACGACTCTCTGCCCCTCACCGCCCAGGCCCCCTACCGCCTTACCGCCGACGCCCTGGGCGACAGCTTCGCCGCCTTCTGCAAAAAGGCCAGGCTGGCGGACAACCTGGACGGCGCCGCCCTCTTAAAGGCCCTGCGGCAGCTCTTTGCCATTGACGACAGCTACACCGACGACCAGGCCCGGGCCATCGCCGGGGTGCGGTACGAGCTGTATTCCCGCAGCAGCTACGTTTTTGCTGAGGACGTGAGCGTGGCCCTTTTGAGCCAGGTGGCAGACGCCCGGCTGGAGGGCGTGAAAACCGGCACCTCCTCCAAGCGGGTGTACAACACCACCTACGCCGCCCACATTCTGGGCCGCATCTCCCGGATCTACGCCGAGGATTGGCCGGAATATAAGGATTTGGGCTACTCCATGGACGCCCTTGTGGGCTCCAGCGGCGTGGAAAAGGCCTTTGAGTCCTATCTCCACGGCGTGGAGGGCAAGCGGCTCATCACCACCGACAGCCAGGGCCACGTGACGGGAGAACTGTTCACCAAGCAGCCCCAGCCCGGCGGCACCGTGGCCCTCACCATCGACATCGACCTGCAGGCTGCCTGCGAAGAGGCCCTGGCCGCCACCATTCAGGGCATGATGGACAAGGACTCCTTCCAGCGGGGCGGCGCCATCGCCGTCACCCACGTGGGCACCGGAGAGGTGCTGGCCCTGGCCTCCTACCCCACCTTCGACCTCTCCGCCTTCAACGAGACCTATTCCCAGCTGCTGGCAGACGATCGGCTGCCCATGTTTAACCGTGCGCTGAACGGCATCTACGCCCCCGGCTCCACCTTTAAGATGTGTACCGCCGTGGCGGCGCTGGAGAGCGGCGTCATCACCCCCTCCTCCACGGTGGTGGACCGGGGCCGGTACACCTATTACCAGTGGCCCCAGCCCGCCTGCTGGGCCTTGGCCTACGGCTATACCCACGGCAGCCAGAACGTGACCCAGGCCATCACCAACTCCTGCAACTATTTCTTCTACGAGGTGGGCAGGCTCACGGGCATCCAAACCATTGACGACTACGCCACCGCCTTCGGCCTGGGCCGCTCCACCGGCATTGAGATCGGCGACAGCAGCGGCGCCCTGGCCTCCCCGGAATACGCCGAGCGCAACGGCCTGGACTGGACGGATGGCCAGACCATCACCGCCGCCATCGGCCAGAGCTACAATCTGTTCACCCCCCTCCAGCTTTCCAACTACATCGCCACGCTGGTGGGCGGCGGGGAGCATTACAGCGCCCACCTGCTCAAGAGCGTCAGGAGCTTTGACAACTCCCGCCTCCTTTACGTCTACGACAAGGAGCCGGAGAACGTGGTGGACATCTCCCCTGCCACCCTCCAGGCCGTCACCACCGGCATGCACAACCTGACCACCGGCTCGCTGTACGGCTCGTTCAAAAATTGCGTGGTCAGCGCCGGGGCCAAGACCGGCTCGGCCCAGGTGGGCACCGACATCGCCAACGGCGTGTTCGTGGCCTACGCCCCCTACGAAAACCCGGAGATCGCCGTGGCCATCGTCATCGAAAAGGGCGGCGCCGGCGCGGCTCTGGCCTCCACGGCGGTGGAGGTCATCAACGCCTACTTCGGCGACCAGAGCGCCGGGGCCCACGGCGACAACGTGCTTCTTAAGTAGCTGGCGAAAAACGGCTGCGCCGTTTTCCTGCCAATAGGTTTGCAGCCCACTCCGCGCACTCGCTGCGCTCGCACACTGCGTGGTCTGAGAAGTAAAATTTCTGACGCGCGCCAGCGACACCCCGCGAAGAATGAGCGGTTGGTGGAGCCAGTACCCCTGGGGTGCATGTCGTCAGAAAATTTGATCTGAATTGTTCGCGCCTGCGGGCGCGAAATCTGCGATGCTTTTTTTGCCGCCTCCCCTCTCCCCCGTGTTTCACGTGAAACATGGGGGATTTTTTTGCCCGGCGCTGTTTCACGTGAAACACGCCGTAAAATTGTCCGCGAATTTTTGCGCAAATCATAATTTTGTATTGAAACGCGGCCCATTTCGCGGTATACTGAATCAGTTACAGATTAAGGGTCAATATCGGAGGTTCGTACCGTGGCTAAAACAATCGCAATCGTCAATCAAAAGGGCGGCGTGGGCAAGACCACCACCTGTGTCAACCTGGCCGCCGCCGTAAAGGCCGCCGGGAAGCGGGTGCTGCTGTGCGACTTCGACCCCCAGGCCAACGCCACCTCCGGCATGGGCGTGGACAAGACCGGCTCCGCCGGAGTGTACGACGCCATCATCAACGGCGTGGCGGCGGAAAAGCTGGTGGTGGCAACGCCTTACGGCGACGTGCTGCCCAGCAGCAAGGCCCTGGCCGGCGCCGGCATTGAGATGATTGACATGGAGGACCGCCAGTTCCGCCTCAAGCAGGCCCTGGCTCCCCTGCAGGAGCGGTATGATTTCATTTTCATCGACTGCCCCCCCTCCCTGGAGCTGCTGACGCTCAACGCCCTTTGCGCCGCCAACTCGCTGCTGGTGCCCATGCAGGGGGAGTATTTCGCCCTGGAGGGCCTTTCCGACCTGATGAACACAGTGCGCATCGTCCGCCGCAGCATGAACCCGGAGCTGGCCATCGAGGGCGTGCTGCTGACCATGTTCGACGGCCGCACCAACCTGAGCCTGCAGGTGGCCCAGGAGGTGAAGCGGTTCTTCCCCGGCAAGGTGTATCACACCGTCATCCCCCGGAACGTGCGCCTCAGCGAGGCCCCCAGCCACGGCAAGCCCATTATGGCCTACGACAGGCTGTGCCGGGGCGCCAACGCCTACCAGGCATTGGCCGAGGAATTTTTAAGCAAAAACCCGTGAGGACGAAAGGAAGGTTTAGCACATGGCAAATCAGATGAAGGGCCTGGGCAAGGGCCTGGGCGCGCTGCTGGGCGACGATTTTCTGGACGATACCTCCACGCCCCGCTCCAGCCTGCAGCTTCCCATCTCCCAGGTGGAGAGCTATTCCAGCCAGCCCCGGAAGCAGTTTGACCCGGAGGCCCTGGCCGACCTGGCGGACAGCATCCGCCGCCACGGCATCATTCAGCCCCTGACGGTGCGGAAGCTCTCCAGCGGATACTATCAGATCATCGCCGGCGAGCGCCGGTGGCGGGCCGCCCGGATGGCGGGCCTGACCCAGGTGCCCGCCGTAGTCATCGAGGCCGACGACCGCAAGGCCATGGAGCTTGCCATGATTGAAAACCTCCAGCGGGAGGACTTGAACCCCATGGAGGAGGCCGAGGGCTACAAGGTGCTGATGGACCAGTACGGCATGACCCAGGAGGAGGCCGCCCAGGCGGTGGGCAAGAGCCGCAGCGCCGTGGCCAACGCCGTGCGCCTGCTGGGCCTCAGCGACAGCGTGCGCAAGCTGGTGGAGGAGGGTGCCCTCTCCGCCGGTCACGCCCGGACGCTGCTCTCCCTCCCTGCCAAGCTCCAGGACGGCGCCGCCGCCACGGTGGTGAAGGGCGACCTGTCCGTGCGCCAGACGGAGCTTTTATGCAAGAAGCTGACCCAGGAGAAGAAGGCCGCCCCCGTCAAGGACGACCTCACCGTCAACTACACCCAGGAGGCGGAGCGGGATCTCACCACCACCCTGGGCCGGCCGGTTCACATCGTCAACGGCAAGAAAAAGGGCCGCATCGAGCTGGAATACTACGGCGTGGACGATCTGAACGATCTCATCGACGCCCTGCGCTCCATGAAGGGCCGGGGCTGACACCATAAAATCCGCCGCCATCGCGGCGTGTGCAGAAAGAGGAACGTAAACTATGCTGGATATCAAGTTTGTCCGGGAGAACCCGGACGCCGTCAAGGAGAACATCCGCAAAAAATTCCAAAACGCCAAGCTGCCCCTGGTGGACGAGGCCATCGCCCTGGATGCCGAGAAGCGCGCCTGCCAGCAGGAGGCCGAGCAGCTCAAGGCCGAGCGCAACCGGCTCTCCAAGGCCAACGGCCCCCTGTTCGGCCAGCTGAAGAAGTGCGCCGACGAGGCGCAGCGCTCGGAAATCCAGGCCCAGATCGACGCCAACAACGACGCCGTCAAAGCCGACGCCGACCGCATGGCCGCCCTGGATGCACGGGCCGAGGCCGCCGCGGAGCAGCTGAACAAGATCATGCTGGTCATCCCCCAGATGATCGACGACGCGGTGCCCATCGGCCCCGACGACAGCGCCAACGTGGAGGTGCAGCGCTTCGGTGAGCCCGCGGTGCCCGATTTCGAGATTCCCTATCACACCGCCATCATGGAGCGCTTTGACGGCATCGACATGGACGCCGCCGGCCGGGTGTCCGGCAACGGGTTCTATTATCTGCTGGGCGACATCGCCCGGATGCACGAGGCGGTGCTGGCCTACGGCCGGGATTTCATGATCGACAAGGGCTTCACCTACTGCATCCCCCCCTTCATGATCCACGGCAACGTGGTGGAGGGCGTCATGAGCCAGACGGACATGGACGGCATGATGTACAAGATCGAGGGCGAGGACCTGTACCTCATCGGCACCAGCGAGCACTCCATGATTGGCCGGTTCATCGACCAGATTCTCCCCGCCGAAAAGCTGCCCCAGACCCTCACCTCCTATTCCCCCTGCTTCCGCAAGGAAAAGGGCGCCCACGGCATCGAGGAGCGGGGCATCTACCGCATCCATCAGTTTGAAAAGCAGGAGATGATCGTGGTCTGCCGGCCCGAGGAGTCCAAGGCGTGGTATGACCGGCTGTGGCAGTTCAGCGTGGAGCTGTTCCGCTCCCTGGACATCCCCGTGCGGCAGTTGGAGTGCTGCTCCGGCGACCTGGCGGATCTGAAGTGCCGCAGCTGCGACATCGAGGCCTGGTCCCCCCGGCAGCAGAAGTATTTTGAGGTCTGCTCCTGCTCCAACCTGGGCGACGCCCAGGCCCGCCGCCTCCATATCCGCTACAAGGACGAGAGCGGCAAAATGCAGCTGTGCCACACGCTGAACAACACCTGCGTGGCCCCGCCCCGGATGCTCATCGCCCTGCTGGAGAACAACCTCCAGGCCGACGGCTCCGTGAAGATCCCCAAGGTGCTGCAGCCCTACATGGGCGGCAAGGAAGTGCTGGTCCCCCTGCACGACTGATTACTTATGGTATAATTTACAGTTAATTATACAATACGTTTTAAGGAGAGAAAGAAAATGAAAAAGTTTTTCCAGGAATTTAAGGATTTCGCCATGCGCGGCAACGTGCTGGACATGGCGGTAGGCGTGGTCATCGGCGGCGCCTTCGGCAAAATCACCACCTCTCTGGTGAACGACATCATCATGCCCTTTGTGTCCATGCTCACCGGCGGCATTGATTTCAGCCAGTGGAAATGGGTGCTGAAGGCCGCCGACGAGGCCACCGAGACCGCCGAGGTGGCGGTGAACTTCGGCAACCTCATCACCGTGGTGCTGGACTTCATCATCATCGCCTTCGTGATTTTCAGCCTCATTAAGGCCATGAACAAGCTGAAGAAGAAGAAGGAAGAGGAGAAGCCCGCTGAGCCCGAGGCCCCCGCCGGCCCCACCACCGAGGAGCTGCTCACTGAGATCCGCGACCTGCTGAAAGAGCAGAAGTAATGGAAGCCCTGCTGAGGCAAGGCTTGGCCGCCATGGGGCTGCCGGAGACGGCGGCCCCGGCCCTGGCGGACTACGCCGGGCGGCTGCTGCGGCAAAATGAGGTGATGAACCTGACGGCCATCACCGACCCCGCCGACGTGGCCCATCTCCACCTGCTGGACAGCGCCGCCGTGGCCCGGCACGTCCCCCTGGCGGGCAAGCGGGTGGTGGACGTGGGCACCGGGGCGGGCCTGCCCGGCATGGTGCTGCGCATCCTTGATCCCGACTTTGACCTGACGCTACTGGACAGCCTGGGCAAGCGGGTGGACTGGCTGGCCTCGGTGTGCCGCGACATGGGACTTTCCCGGGTGGACTCCGTCCACGCCCGGGCGGAGGAATTCGCCGGGGACCACCGGGAGAGCTACGACGTGGCCGTCAGCCGGGCGGTGGCACAGCTGAACGTGCTGTGCGAGCTGATGCTGCCCCTGGTGAAGGTGGGCGGCGTGATGGTGGCCATGAAGTCCGTGGGCAGCGACGAAGAGATCGCCGCCGCCCGGGGCGCCGTGGGCCAGCTTGGCGGCAAGGTGCGCTCCTGCGTGGATTACACCATCCCCGGCACCGACGTGACACACCGCCTGGTGGTCATCGACAAGGTTCGGCCCACCCCGCCCCAGTTCCCCCGGGCCTTTGCCAAAATCAAGAAACAGCCGCTGAAATAAATGGCCTTCCGTTGTAATTACACCGTAGGGGCCGACGCCCCCGGCGGCCCGAAACCTCGCGGCGACCACCGCCAATGGCGGGTGAATGGTGAACGGTAACAATTAACCGCCCCAGCCTTCCCCCACGGGGGGAAGGTGGCACGGCCCAACGGGCCGTGACGGATGAGGGGGCGTCTACCGGCAGCTTTTCGCAAAATCTCGTGCTCTCGTTGCGGCAAACCGATTTCCAGACCCTTCGGGTCGTGAAAATCGGGCCGCTGCCTTGCGGCGGGCACGCTTCATCCGCCACAGGCGGCGCTGTGCCCGCACGCCCCCTCATCCGGCCCTGCGGGGCCACCTTCCCCCCAAGGGGAAGGCGGGGACGAATAGATAAAACTCTACGCAGCCTTCCCCCTGGGGGGAAGGCAGGGACAGCGTATTCCAATCCCTCCGCCCAGCGGGCGCCTTAATGATGCATTATTCCATATTCACTTTTCTCCCCGGAGGTGCTTCCTATGAGCCACATTATCGCCGTCGTCTCCGGCAAGGGAGGCACCGGCAAGACCTCCTTCTCCGCCAACGTGGGCCTGGCCCTGGCGGTGATGGGCTACCGCACCCTGTGCCTGGACTGCGACATCACCCTGCGCAACCTGGACCTGGCCCTGGGCCTCAGCGACAGAGCGCTGATGGACTTCACCGACGTCATTGAGGGCCGCTGCACGCTGCAAGAGGCGGTGGCGGTGCCGGAGAAATACCCCAATCTGGCCCTTCTCTCCGCTCCCCTTACCCGGGGCGAGCTGCCCATCACCCAGCAGCAGATGCAGGACCTGGGCCGCCAGATTCGGGAGGAATACGACTACTGCCTGGTGGACGCCCCCGCCGGCCTGGGCCAGGGCTTCATCCTGGCCACCGCCATCGCCGACCGGGTGGTGGTGGTCACCACGCCGGAGGCCCCGGCCCTGCGGGACGCCCAGCGCACCGTGATGACCCTCCGCCGCTTCCCCACCGGCAAGATCCACCTGGTGGTGAACCGGGTGGACAAAAAGCTCCTCAAGGCCATGCGCACCACCATCGACGACGCCATTGACGCCGCCGGCGTGCCCCTCATCGGCGTGGTGCCCGAGGATGAGGACATCCCCTACGCCCTCAACCGGGGCATCCCCCTGCGGGAGTGCAATTATTTCGCCCAGCGGGCCTATGAAAACATTGCCAAGCGCATTGTGGGCCGCCGGGTACCCTTATTGAAAATCTGATTTTCAGCCCATACTATATTAAAATAGTCCATTCCACCGTCCGTAACCGAACGATGTGCTATATGATCCAAAGGAGGTACCGCATGAACATCGCAATCCTGGCGCACGACAACAAGAAGGACCTGATGGTGCAGTTCTGCACCGCGTACTGCGGCGTGCTGGCCCAGCACACCCTCTGCGCCACCGCCATCACGGGCCAGCTGGTGTCTGAGACCACCGGCCTGACCGTACACCGCTTCATGAGCTTTGAGCATGGCGGCGGGCAACAGATCGCCGCCCGTGTGGCCTACAACGAGATTGACATGGTGATTTGTTTTGTGGACCCCGCGGACCGCGTGCCTCACGAGGACATCACCGAGATCATGCGCCAGTGCGATAAAAACAAAGTCCCCTTTGCCAGCAACTCCGCCACCGCCGAAATGCTGGTGCTGGGCCTGGCCCGGGGCGACCTGGCATGGCGCGACATCGTAAACCCCAAGAATAAGCCCTTTACCGCGTAACTTCCCCCATTTTCGGAATAAAAGGAGACCTTTCCCCATGGAAAAGCTGAAACCCCGGACCCTGTCCGGCTTTATGGAGCTGCTGCCGGCGCCTCAGCAGCAGATGGAGCGGATGATGGACGTGCTCCGCCGCACCTACGCCCTCTACGGCTTCACGCCCCTGGACACACCCCTCATCGAGGCCAGCGAGGTGCTGCTGGCCAAGGGCGGCGGCGACACCGAGAAGCAGATTTACCGCTTCACCAAGGGCGACGCCGACCTGAGCCTGCGCTTTGACCTGACGGTGCCCCTGGCGAAATACGTGGCCCTCCACTACAACGACCTGGCCTTCCCCTTCCGCCGCTACCAGATCGGCAAGGTCTATCGCGGCGAGCGGGCCCAGCGGGGCCGGTTCCGGGAGTTCTACCAGGCCGATATCGACGTCATCGGCGACGGCAAGCTGGACATCGTCAACGAGGCGGAGATCCCCGCCATCATCTACCGCACCTTCACCGCCCTGGGGCTGCGCCGCTTCCAGATCCGGGTGAACAACCGGAAAATCCTCAACGGCTTCTACGCCATGCTGGGCCTCACCCACAAGTCCGGCGACATCATGCGCACCGTGGACAAGCTGGACAAGATCGGCCCGGAAAAGGTGGCCGCCTGCCTTCGTGACGACTGCGGCCTGACGGAGAGCCAGGCGGCGGAAATTCTCCGCTTCATCGCCATCACCGGCGACAACGCCGCCGTCCTCGCCGCCCTCCGCAGCTACGCCGGGCGCAACGACACCTTTGACCAGGGCCTTGCCGAGCTGGAAACCGTGGTGCGGCACCTGGGGGCCTTCGGTGTGCCGGAGGCCAACTTCGCCGTGGACCTCACCATCGCCCGGGGCCTGGACTACTACACCGGCACCGTCTACGAGACCACCCTGCTGGACCACCCGGAGATCGGCTCCGTCTGCTCCGGCGGCCGGTACGACAACCTGGCCGAGTATTACACCGACCGCCAGCTCCCCGGCGTGGGCATCTCCATCGGCCTCACCCGCCTTTTCTACGTGCTGGGCGAGCAGGGCATGCTGAACGACCAGCTCCCCACCGCCCCGGCGGACGTGCTGGTGCTGCCCATGACCGACGACCTCTCCCCCGCCGTGGCCCTGGCCACCGCCCTGCGGGATGCCGGCGTCCGCACCCAGCTCTACACTGAGGCCAAGAAGTTCAAGGCCAAAATGGCCTACGCCGACAGGCTGGCCATCCCCTACGTGGTGTTCCTGGGGGAGGACGAGATTGCCAAAAACCTGGTCACCTGCAAGGACATGACCTCCGGAGAGCAGACCAGCCTGCCCTTTGCCGACACCCTTGATCGCATCCGTGAGGGTCTGCGGCAGCGGGAAATGGGCACCGTAATCCGGGAAAACTAATTACGAATTGTAATAATTATTATAAATAATACAATACATAATCATTCTGAATGGTGAGGAGCGAGAGAATATGATGCAAATGCGTACACATAACTGCAACGAGCTGCGGCTTTCCGACGCGGGCCGCCAGGTGAAGCTGGTAGGCTGGATGGAGAACGTCCGCACCGTGGGCAGCAACTTCGCCTTCGTGGTGCTCCGTGACTTCTACGGCACCACCCAGATCGTGGTGGAGGACGAGGCCATGATGGCCATTGTCCCGGACCTGAACAAGGAGTCCACCATCTCCGTGGAGGGCGTGGTCCGGGAGCGGGCCAGCAAGAACCCCAAGCAGGCCACCGGCGACATCGAGGTGGTGCCGGAGAAGATCGAGGTGCTGGGCCGCTGCCGCTACAACAGCCTGCCCTTTGAGATCAACCGCAGCCGTGAGGCCGACGAGACCCAGCGGCTGAAATACCGCTATCTGGACCTGCGGAACCCCGCCGTGAAGAGCAACATCGTCCTGCGCTGCCAGGTGATCGCCGCCCTGCGCCAGGCCATGATGGCCCACGACTTCCTGGAGATCACCACCCCCATCCTCACCGCCTCCTCTCCCGAGGGCGCCCGTGACTATCTGGTGCCCGCCCGGAAGCACCCCGGCAAGTTCTATGCCCTGCCCCAGGCTCCCCAGCAGTTCAAGCAGCTGCTGATGACCTCCGGCTTCGACCGCTATTTCCAGATCGCCCCCTGCTTCCGGGATGAGGACGCCCGTGGTGACCGCAGCCCCGGCGAGTTCTATCAGCTGGATATGGAGATGGCCTTCGCCACCCAGGACGACGTGTTCGCCGTGCTGGAGGACGTGCTGCCCCCCATCTTTGCCAAGTACGGCAAGTATAACGTGGCCTCCCAGCCCCCCTTCCGCCGCATCCCCTACAACACCGCCCTGGCCACCTACGGCTCCGACAAGCCCGACCTGCGCATCGACCTGACCTGCAAGGACGTGACCGCCCTGTTTGAAAACAGCGAGTTTGACGCCTTCCGGGGCCAGACCGTGAAGATGGTGGACGTCACCGACTGCACCCTCACCCGCAAGCAGGTGGAAAAGCTGCTCACCGACTGCGAGGTCCAGTCCGGCAGCAAGGGCTACTGGTTCAAGGTGGACGAGAACGGCGCCCTGGCCGGCGGCATCGCCAAGTTCGCCGCCCCGGTGGAGGACGAGCTGAAAAAGGTGCTGGATCTCCGGCCCGGCACGCTGGTGGTGGTGTCCGCCGGCGAGTACGCCACCAAGAGCGTGGGCGTGCAGATCAAGACCTTTGGTGCCGCCTGCGAGGGCCACATGGATAAAGAGCGCTACGAGTTCTGCTGGATCGTGGACTTCCCCATGTACGAGATCGGCGACGAGTCCGGCGAGCTGGAGTTCTGCCACAATCCCTTCTCCATGCCCAACGGCGGCATGGAGGTGCTGCTGAAGGCCGAGCGGGGGGAGATGGACCCCCTGGACATCTATGCCAACCAGTACGACCTGGTGTGCAACGGCGTGGAGCTCAGCTCCGGCGCCGTCCGTAACCACGACCCGGAGATTATGATCAAGGCCTTCGAGCTGGTGCGGCTGGGCGAGGAGGACGTGAAGAAGAAGTTCCCCGCCATGTACAACGCCTTCTGCTACGGCGCGCCTCCCCACGCCGGCATCGCCCCGGGCGTGGACCGGATGGTGATGCTGCTGGCGGGCGAGAGCTCCATCCGCGAGATCATCCCGTTCCCCATGAACAAGAACGCCCAGGACGTGATGATGGGCGCCCCCTCCGAGGTGACCCAGAAGCAGCTGGACGAGCTGCATATCCTGGTGACAGCCAAGGAGGAGGAATAAATAAACCATTTACCTGTTGAAAAGGAGGACGACACCATGAACGAAAGCAATCGCGTCAACCCCGTTCGCATCGACTATGACGGGCCTGTGAAGCTCTATACCATCGAGTGTATCCCCGGCGCAGCGCCGGTGGAAGCCCTGGGGGTGGTGTCCGGCTCCACGGTGCAGGCCGTCCATTTCGGCAAGGACTTTATCGCCTCGCTGCAGCACATGGCCGGCGGCGAAATCACCGACTACGCCGACATGCTGGCCCGGGCCCGGGCTGTGGCCACCCGCCGTATGGCGGAGCAGGCGGAGGCCCTGGGCGCCGACGCGGTGGTGGGCATCCGCTACGCCACCAGCGAGGTCATGGAGGGCGCCTCCGAGGTGCTGGCCTACGGCACCGCCCTGCGCCTGCGGTAACATCCCAACAGAAAAACGGGCGGCCCGCGCCGCCCGTTTTTTGGTATGCGCGGGGGAGCGCAAAAGGCCGGGTGAATGATGGGCGGTATCGATAGCCCTCCGTAGGGGCGATTCACGAATCGCCCGCGATACGGTAACGGCCACCGCCAAGGCCGGGTGGATGGAAAACAGTATCGTCCCCCCACCGTAGGGGCCGACGCCCCCGGCGGCCCGGACGCGGTATCGCCCATCACCAAACACCGGATGAGTGGTAAAAGGTAACAAAAATCGCCCCGCCTTCCCCCTGGGGGGAAGGTGTCAGCGAAGCTGACGGATGAGGGGGCGAAACCCGCCCGCCTACCGTAAGTTGCTGCAAAATCGCCCCCTCATCCCCCCCAGTGTGCGCACTGGGGTACCTTCCCCCCGAGGGGAAGGCGGGGCAATAGCGTGCCTTTCCGCAGCTAACGACACCTTTCATCAACCCCCCCGCCGGGCAAGCGGGCGCTTCATGAAGCGCCCCTACGGAGAACACCCGTTCCCTTTGCGCCAAACATATTAAAATCCCCTCCGCGCAGCGGACACCATAATGATTGATTTTTCATCCCTCAGTCTTCCGTATTCATTATTATCCCCCCAAAGGAGGCCATCATGGACACCATTAAGCTCTATTACGACGACGTGACCCTGCGCGAATTTGACGCCACGGTCCTCTCCTGCGCCGCCGCCAAAAACGGCTGGGCCGTGGTGCTGGACCGCACTACCTTTTACCCCGAGGGCGGCGGCCAGCCCTGCGACCGGGGCACCCTGGGCGCCGTCAGCGTCACTGACGTCCACGAAAAGGACGGCGTCATCACCCACACCTGCGACGGCCCCCTGCCCGTGGGCGAAACCGTCCATGGCGCCATCGACTGGGCCCGCCGCTTCGACCACATGCAGCAGCACTCCGGCGAACACATCGTCAGCGGCCTGCTGTGCGCCGCCTACGGCTGCGACAACGTGGGCTTCCACCTGGGGGAGGACACCGTCATCATCGACTACAACGCCGACATCCCCTGGGAGGGGGTGTTGGAAATCGAGAAAAAGGCCAATCAATACATCTGGGAAGACCACCCCTTTGAGGTCCTGTGGCCCACGGCGGAGGAATTGGCCGCCCTGCCCTACCGCAGCAAAAAAGCCCTCACCGGGGCCGTGCGCATCACGTCCTTCCCCGGCGCCGATATGTGCGCCTGCTGCGGCACCCACGTGGTGCGCAGCGGCCAGGTGGGGCTGGTGAAATTCCTGTCCTGCCAGAAGTTCCGGGAGGGCGTGCGCCTGGAGCTGCTGTGCGGCAAGCGGGCCATGGACTACCTGGCCATGAATTGGGATCAAAACAGGGCGGTGGGCCAGGCCCTCAGCGTCAAGCCCCAGGCCACGGCGGCGGCGGTGGCCAAGCTGCAAACCGAGCTGTCCGCCCTGCGGCAGCGGGTCACGGCCCTGGAGGAGGCCTCCTTCGCCGCCAGGGCGGAGGCTTGCCGGGGCCGGGGCGACGTGCTGCTGGTGACGGAGGCCCTCCAGGGCGACGGCGTGCAGCGGCTGTGCGACGCTGTATCCCAGGTCTGCGGCGGACGGGCCGCGGTGTTCGCCGGGGCGGAGGTTGCCTACCGCTACGCCCTCATCCACCCGGGCCATGACCTTTCCCCTCTGGTGAAGGCCCTAAACGCCGCTCTCCACGGCCGGGGCGGCGGCAGGGACGGTTTTGCCCAGGGCAGCGTGGCCGCCACCGAGGCGGAGATTCGTGATTTCTTCCAAACCGTGTGAATTTTTCACCACTTTGCCAAAAAAGTACCATTCCGGGGGTTTTCTTTTTCCGCCGCCCATGTTATACTATTAAGCTGCAAACGATACATAGAGGGAATTATGGCAACGGAAAATAAACTGGGCGTTATGCCCATCGGTAAACTCATCTGGAATATGTCCCTGCCCATCATCGCCAGTATGCTGGTGCAGGCGCTGTACAACATTGTGGACAGCATGTTCGTCTCCCGCATCAGCCAGGACGCGCTGACGGCGGTATCCCTGGCCTTCCCCGCCCAGCAGCTGATGATCGGCCTTGCCACCGGCACCGCCGTGGGCGTCAACGCCATGATGGGCCGGGCCCTGGGGGCCATGGAGCAGCGCCGGGCCGACGACGTGGCGGTGAACGGCGTGTTTCTGGCCCTGGTGGGGGCGGCGCTGTCGGCGGTGCTGGGCCTGGGCTTCGGCCCCGCCCTGTTCGCCTACCAGACCGGCGTGCAGCACATCGCCCAAATGGGCAACGAGTATCTGCAGGTCATCGGCGGCCTCAGCGTCTTCCTGTTTGGCCAGGTGATGTTCGAGCGCCTCCTGCAGGGCACCGGCCGGACGGTGTACTCCATGTACACCCAGGGCCTGGGGGCCATCATCAACATCATTTTGGACCCCATTTTTATCTTCACCCTGGGCCTGGGCGTCCGGGGCGCCGCCATCGCCACCGTCATCGGCCAGTGCTGCGGCATGGTGCTGGCGATTTACTTCAATCTCACGAAAAATCACGACATCCGCCTGCGGTTCCGGGGCTTCCGGCCCAACTGGCGCATCATCGGCGGCATCTACGCCATCGGCCTGCCCAGCGTGATTATGATGGCCATCGGCTCGCTGATGACCTTCCTGATGAACAAGATTCTCATCACCTACCACGCCGCCCACGAGACCGCCGCCACTGCCTACGGCATCTTTTTCAAAATCAACAGCTTTGTGTTCATGCCGGTGTTCGGGCTGAATAACGGCGTGGTGCCCATCGTGGCCTACAACTACGGCGCCCAAAACCGCCGCCGGGTCACGGAGACCATCCGCCGCAGCGTCACCTACGCCTCCGCCATTATGCTCCTGGGCATGGCCGTCTTCCTGGCGGCGCCCCAGCTGCTGCTGCAGATTTTCGCCGCAGGGCCGGAGCTGATGGCGGTGGGCGTGCCCTGCCTGCGCATCGTGTCCCTCAGCTTCTCCTTCGCCGGGGCGTGCATCGCCCTGGGCAGCGCCATGCAGGCCCTGGGCAAGTCCATCTATTCTATGATTACCTCCATCGTCCGCCAGCTGGTGGTGCTCATTCCCGCCGCCTACCTGCTGGCCCGTTACGGCGCCACGGTGGGCAACAGCGACCTGGTGTGGTGGAGCTACCCCATCGCGGAAGTCAGCTCCCTGGCGGTGACGGTGATCTTCTACATCCACGTCTACCGCACCCTTATTTCCGGGATTTCCGACGGCAATGCCGGCGAAACCATATAAATTCAGAAGGAAAACAACATTATTAGGAGGAAAACGAAAATGGAAAGAAAGATCCTGGTTGAAACATCCGCCCGTCACGTCCACGTCACCGAGGAGGCTCTGGAGATCCTGTTCGGCAAGGGCGCCGAGCTGACCTTCCGCAAGGCCCTGACCCAGCCCGGTCAGTTCGCCAGCAACGAGCGCGTCACCGTGGTGGGCCCCAAGCGCTCCATCGAGAATATGTCCATCCTGGGCCCCTGCCGCAGCGCCTGCCAGGTGGAGCTGAGCCTCAGCGACGCCCGCACCCTGGGCATCACCGCCCCCGTCCGTGAGAGCGGCGACCTGGCCGGCAGCGCCGGCTGCAAGATCATCGGGCCCAAGGGCGAGATCGAGATCCAGGAGGGTGTCATCATCGCCAAGCGTCACGCCCACATTCCCACCCCCATCGCCAAGGAGTGGGGCCTCACCGGCGGCCAGATCGTCAAGCTGGCCCTGGGCACCGACGACCGCAAGCTGATCTTTGACGACGTGGTGGTCCGTGTGGGCGACAATATGGGCCTGGCTGTCCATATCGACACCGACGAGGCCAACGCCGCCGGCGGCGACGTCCACGAGGGCGTCATCATCGCTGACTGAATCATGAGAGACGGACGAAAGTCCGTCTCTTTTTATATAGTGAGAAGCAAGACAAACGGCCGTGGAGAATAACGGATAAGGAGGCGCTATTATGCTGTATCCCCTGTTGCTTGCCTGCGGCGCGGTGCTGCTGTTTGCGTATATCCGCGAAAAAATCAAGGTCTGCTCGGTAAAGGCGGTGCTGCTCAAGTCCCTTGTGTCGGCGCTGTTCCTGGCGGTGGGCGTGTATGGGACCTGGCTCTCCGCGTCAAGGGGAAATGTGAGCCCCCTTTGCCCCTTCGTGGTGCTTGGCCTGCTGTTCGGCCTGATGGGCGATATCTGGCTGGACCTCAAATACGTTTTCCCGGAGAAGGATGCGCCTTTCACCTATGCGGGCTTTTGCGTATTCGGCGTGGGGCATATTCTGTACATCGTCGGTATGCTGCTGGCTTACTACCCGCCCCGCAAGCCCCTGACGGTACTCCTTCCGGTCCTTCTCGCCGTTGTGCTCAGCGTCGGAAACGCCCTTCTGGAGAAGCCCATGAAGCTGCGCTACGGAGAGTTCAAGCCGATTGTGCTTGCCTACGGTGTGGTTCTCTTCGCCATGGTGGCACTGGCCGGAAGCCTCGCGCTCTGTTACGGCTGGCAGGAAACGCCCCTGAACCTGCTCTTTATCGGCGGCGTGTCCTTCGCCATCTCCGATCTGATTCTCAGCGGCACCTACTTTGGCACGGGCAGGAATCGTCCTGTCCACCTTGCGCTGAACTACCTCACCTATTACGCAGGGCAGTTTCTGATTGCTTCCGCGCCGGTGTTCCTGAGATAGCTGCCCGCCGGCGGCCATCGCCCAAGGCCGGACGGGTGGGAAAATGGTTTTCGCCGCGGCATGATTAAAATGAATCCGCGCGGCGGTCACCGCAATGATTCATGATTCCGTATTCATTATTTTTCCCCTTACCCCAGCAGCCCCGTGATGTCCTCGATGGTGAGCTGGGGCTGCAGCGCCAGGGTGACGCCGTAGCCCACGATGCGTCCCAGCTCCCGCACCCGGCTGTCGATGTCCCGGGGGGTGAGGAACAGGGGCGCCTCCCCCTCCCCCTGGGGGCAGAGGTGGGCCGCGTCCATCACCGTGGGCACCCCCACCGCCGCCACCGGCACCCCCAGGGTGTCCTCCGTCAGGGCCAGGCGGTGGTTGCCCACGCCGCTGCCGGGGGCGAGCCCCACGTCGCTGAGCTGCACCGTGGCGCACAGCCTGTCCCGGCCCGCCGCCGCCAGGGCGTCGATGACCACCACCGCCCCGGGGCAGATCTCCCGCACCACCGCCCGCACCGTCTCCAGCGTCTCCATGCCGCTCTGGCCCAGCACCCCGGGGCACAGGGCCGCCACCGGCGTAAAGGTGCCGAACTGCCGGGGGGCGGAGCGGACCATGTGCCGGGTCACCAGCAGGCTGCCCACCGCCGTGGGGCCCATGGCGTCCGCCGCCATGGAGCCGTTGCCCAGTCCCGCCACCAGCACCGGCCGCCGGCCCACGTTACCCGGCAAAAGGGCCCGCAGCTCCGCCGCCACACACGCCGCCGCCCGGGGGAAGAACCCGGCCTCCCGGCGGAAATAGGGCCGCAGGTCGATGGTGACGTACCGGCCCACAGGCTTGTCCAGCGCCGCCGACGCACGGGCCGAGGCCACCGTGATGGCGGTGACGGCGTAGCCCTGCCGCCGGCTCTCCACCGCCGTCACCCCGGACAGCTCCCGCCATTTCGCCGTGCCAAACCCCAGATTTTCCGCCGCCTCCAACGCCAGATCGCTGCGCCCACGCTGCATTTTTGTGGTCATCTCCTTATGAAAAGCACTAAATATTGTGTGTCTGTTATAGTCTGGCAAAGGGACGCAAAAATATGCGAAAAAACAGGGTGAAATCAGTAAAAAGTGCTTGCATTTTTTGGGCAACGATGCTAAAATATCATCCTGCATGGGAGTTTAATTCATTCCCGGTGCAAAATCCAGTTCGGGGAGGTGTTTGGTTTGCCGAATATCAAGTCTGCTAAGAAGCGTGTTCTGGTGGCAGAGGTTCGCAACGAGCGCAACAAGGCCCAAAAGTCCGCACTGAAGACTGCTATCAAGAAGTTCGAGGCTGCTGCCGTTGACGGCGATCGCACCAAGGCCGAGGGCACTTATAAAGTCGCAGTGAAGGCGATCGATAAGGCCGCCGCCAAGGGTCTGCTGCACAAGAATAACGCGGCCCACAAGAAGAGCGCTCTGACTCTGCAGCTCAACAAGGTTGGCGAATAAGGAAACCAAACCAACGGACACCTGAGAAGGTGTCCGTTTTATTTTTGCGCGGAAAGGGGCGGGTGAATGGAAAACGGGAACGTAAACATCCCTGCCTTCCCCTCGGGGGGAAGGTACCCCAGTGCGCACACTGGGGGGAATGAGGGGGCGACAACCGGCAACTTTCCGCAAAATCGCCCCCTCATCCGTCACGGCCCGTTGGGCCGTGCCACCTTCCCCCCAAGGGGAAGGCTATTTTATCCGTCCGCGCAGTGGACACCGTTTCTCCTCCCTCTTCTCCTTTCTCTCGGGAACCTTTCCCCCTCCCTCGCCGTCCAATGGATACCAAAACCATTTCGGAGGTGCTGACCATGAAACGTTTGCTTCCCCTGGTGCTGTGCGCCGCGCTGCTCACCGGCTGCGGCGGGGCCCATGAAACCACAAACGAAACCAAAACCGCCGCCCCCTTCGACACCGTCACCCCCATTGAAATCGTGGAGGCCGACCCCGCCTACCCCGCCGGGGACACCGTGGACTACCGCTGGGGCGACGCCGTGTCCATCAACCTGACCCTGCCCCAGGGCTGGGCCTGGGAGGCAGCCCCCCAGGACGACAGCGTGCCGCCCACCGCCGCCGGGGTGGCGTTCTACCCCGAAGACCGGGCGGGCGACTGCGCCATCTCCTTCCAATGCTGGCTTCAGGGCTTCGGCATGTGCGGCACCGGCGTCACCTTCTCGGAGGTGGCCTCCCAGACCACCGGTGAAATCGCCACCCTGGCCACCGAGGACAGCGGCGACCACATCATGGTCACTATCATCCGCAAGAACGTGCCAGGCGACTACGTAGCCACCGCCTACCTGCCCGCCGACTTCTGGGCGGAAAACCGGGACACCATTTTGGAATGCGTGCTGACGGCGGAGGTGGGGGCGGACTGCATGAGCCTGGACGAGGCCCGTACCCTGGCCGCCGATGCCTGGCCCGATGACGCCAGGGGCGAGGACGTGGCCGTTTACGGCCGCTACGACGTACTGACCCAAAGCTGGACCCTCACCGCCCACCGCGTCACCAAAGCCGCCCAGGACGGCGGCGAAACCCTCTCCCCCCTGTACCGCCTGACGGTGGACGCGGGCGGCAGCCTGGGGGAGGTCATGCCGGTGAGCTGGAACGGCTGAAAAATCACCCTTGACGGCGGCGGGAAAAGATGATATTCTGTTCACCGTGTAAAGGCTGTGATGGGGGTGGCGCCCCGGAGCCGCGGGAGGCAATGCCCGCCGTGGAGCCGCGTTAAGGCGCAAGAGTGTGGCGTCAGCTAAATGCAGGTGGAACCACGGATCGTGTACGATTCGCCCTGCGTCCCATTCGGGGCGCGGGGCGTTTTTTTACATTCCCCCGCCCTTGGCGATCATCGCCCCCTCATCCGTCACGGCCTGCGGCCGTGCCACCTTCCCCCCAAGGGGAAGGCAGGGCGATAAGATAAAACTTTTCACAGCCTTCCCCCTGGGGGGAAGGTACCCCAGTTCGCAAACTGGGGCGGATGAGGGGGCGTGCGGGCACAGCGCCGCCTGTGGCGGATGAAGCGTGCCCGCCGCAAGGCAGCGGCCCGATTTTCACGGCCCGAAGGGTCTGGAAATCGGTTTGCCGCAACGAGAGCACGAGATTTCGCGGAAAGTTTCCGGTAGACGCCCCCTCATCTCACCCGTCCTTGGCGATTTTCCCCCACTTTCTATTACCACCCGTAATATTTCATTAAAATAATACAATACATTATCAAAAGGAGAGCGTACACATGCTGAAAAACACCGAAAAGACCATGGACAAGATCGTGGCCCTGTGCAAAAACCGGGGCTTCATCTTCGCCGGCAGCGAGATTTACGGCGGCCTGGCCAACACCTGGGACTACGGCCCCCTGGGCGTGGAGCTGAAAAACAACGTGAAAAAGGCCTGGTGGAAGAAGTTCGTCCAGGAGAATCCCTACAACGTGGGCCAGGACTCCGCCATCCTCATGAACCCCCAGACCTGGGTGGCCAGCGGCCATCTGGGCGGCTTCAGCGACCCGCTGATGGACTGCAAGGAGTGCCACGAGCGGTTCCGGGCCGACAAGGTGATCGAGGACTGGTGCGCCCAGAACGGCGTCACCCTGGACAAGCCCATCGACGCCTTCTCCCAGCAGGAGATGGGGGATTTCATCCGTGAAAAGGCCATCCCCTGCCCCACCTGCGGCAAGCATAATTTCACCGATATCCGCCAGTTCAACCTGATGTTCAAGACCTTCCAGGGCGTCACCGAGGACGCCAAGAACACCGTCTATCTCCGCCCGGAGACGGCCCAGGGCATCTTCGTCAACTTCAATAACGTCCAGCGCACCACCCGCCGCAAGCTGCCCTTCGGCGTGTGCCAGATCGGCAAGAGCTTCCGCAACGAGATCACCCCCGGCAACTTCACCTTCCGCACCCGGGAGTTTGAGCAGATGGAGCTGGAGTTCTTCTGCAAGCCCGACACCGACCTGGAGTGGTTTGCCTACTGGCGTGAGTTCTGCCACCAGTGGCTGCTGGGGCTGAACATGCGGGACGAGGATCTGCGGCTGCGGGACCACGACCCGGAGGAGCTGAGCTTCTACTCCAAGGCCACCACCGACTTTGAGTTTATGTTCCCCTTCGGCTGGGGCGAGCTGTGGGGCGTGGCCGACCGTACCAACTACGACCTGACCCGCCACATGGAGACCTCCGGCGTGGATATGACCTACTTCGACCCCGAGACCAACGAGCGCTATGTGCCCTACGTGGTGGAGCCCTCCCTGGGCGCCGACCGTGTGGTGCTGGCCTTCCTGGTGGAGGCCTACGACGAGGAAGTGGTGGACGAGGCCAAGAACGACGTCCGGGTGGTGCTGCACCTCCACCCCGCCCTGGCCCCCTTCAAGTGCGCCGTGCTGCCCCTGAGCAAGAAGCTCAGCGACAAGGCCCGGGAGGTGTACGCCGACCTTGCCAAGGATTACATGGTGGACTTCGACGAGACCGGCTCCATCGGCAAGCGGTATCGCCGTGAGGACGAGATCGGCACCCCCTACTGCATCACCGTGGACTTCGACACCGTGGGCGACGAGGAGAAGGCCGGCGCCGGCTGCGTCACCGTCCGGGAGCGTGACACCATGGAGCAGGTGCGCATCCCCATCAGCCAGCTGAAGGAGTACCTGCGGGAGAAGCTGGCGTACTGATCGGTTTTATAACGGGAAAAGCACCCCGAAAGGGGTGCTTTTTTCAGTGAAAAGTGAAGAGGGAAAAGGGAAGAGAAAAGGTGTCCGCTGCGCGGAGGGATTGGAAACGGTGAAATAGGTATGGATTCTTTGTAGGGGCGCTTCATGAAGCGCCCGGAAAACGGCGGGGGTTTGATGAAAGGTATGGTTGGTTGCGGAGGGGCACAATATCGCCCCGCCTTCCCCTTGGGGGGAAGGCTATGAAAAGTTTTATCTTATCGCCCCGCCTTCCCCTTGGGGGGAAGGTGGCACGGCCGCAGGCCGTGACGGATGAGGGGGCGACTACCGGCAACTTTCCGCAAAAACGCCCCCTCATCCGTCAGCTTCGCTGACACCTTCCCCCCGTGGGGGAAGGCGGGGCGGTTGTTGTTTTGTTTCGGCATTCACCCGCCCTTGGCGGTAATCGTCGCCTGTTCGCGGGCGATTCGTGAATCGCCCCTACAATGTAACCGCAGGTATCGGTTATTTCCGTAGGGGCGCTTCATGAAGCGCCCGCTGGCGCGGCGACGATGATATGAAAGGTATCGTTGGTTGAGGGTGGATTCGGTGTTTTCCGTAGGGGCGGGGCTCTGCTCCGCCCTCTTTTCGTTCACCACCGGGGCATCGGGCGGAGCAGCGCCAGCGACACCCTGCGAAGAATGAGCAGTTGGTGGAGCCAGTGCCCTTGGGGTAAGCCCCGCCCCTACGCACCGTTGTCAATACCGTTTTCCATCCACCCGCCCTTGGCGGCGGTCGCTATTCTGGTCTCGGGCGATTCGTGAATCGCCCCTACGAATGGTGACGATACCGTTCTCCAGCCCCGTTTATCGTTGCCTTTTGCCCCAAAATCCATTATAATGAATCCCAACAACACCAAGGAGGCGGGCAACATGGATTTTAACCCCCAGAAGCAGCTTGCGGGGCTGCTGGAATGGATGGCAGAGCGGATGGCGGCCTGCGGCGGCAGGACGGCGGTCATCGGCATCTCCGGCGGCAAGGACTCCAGCGTGACGGCGGCCCTGGCGGCGGCGGCCTACGGCCGGGACCACGTGTACGGCGTGCTGATGCCCGACGGCGTGCAGCCGGACATCGACTATTCCCGGGATTTGGTGACATTTCTTCAAATCCCCCACACCACCATCAACATCCACGACGCCGTCACCGGCGTGGTGGCGGAGATGGAGAAGGCGGGGCTCACCCCCTCCCG
This sequence comes from Oscillospiraceae bacterium, assembly GCA_017412585.1. Classification (GTDB taxonomy): domain Bacteria; phylum Bacillota; class Clostridia; order Oscillospirales; family Oscillospiraceae; genus Vescimonas. The sequence goes on along the minus strand of JAFPXK010000039.1, from coordinate 1,449 downwards.
CCAGACGCTGGTGAATCTCCCCAGCCGCATCCGCATGGCCACGCTGTACGCCGTGGCCCAGAGCCTGGACGGCGGCATCGTCATCAACACCTCCAACCTCAGCGAGGACTGGGTGGGCTACTGCACCGTTTACGGCGACAGCGCCGGCGCCTTCTCCCCCCTGGGCATGTACACCACCGAGGAGGTCATCGCCCTGGGCCGGGTGCTGGGCCTGCCGGAGAAGTTCCTCATCAAGCCCCCCTCCGACGGCCTCACCGGCCTGACGGACGAGGACAACCTGGGCTTCACCTATCACGCCGTCAACGAGTATATCCGCCGCGGCGCCGTTGACCCGGCGGTAAAGGAGAAGATCGACCGCAAGCACGCCGCCAGCCGCTTCAAGTTCCAGACCCTGCCGGTGTACCAGAACGGCCTGCCCATGGTCATCCCCGACGAAACGGATTTCTATAACCCGGAGAAAAAGTGATCTATTTTCGGATTTTGCCCCAAAAAGGGCTTTGGACGTAGCCTATGAAGAAGAAAAAACGAGCCTCCGTGAAAAAGAAAGCGCCGCCCCCCTCTCTGCTGCGGTACAACAGCACCGGTGCGCCCCTGGCGTGGCCGCCGGGCGGCCGGGCCGTGGAGGCGACCAGCCAGTGCTTTGCCCTGTTTATCCTGACGCTTTTCCCTCTGATGATGAGCCCGCAGACCTACGTCACCCTCACCGAAAACCGGTTCACCCTCTTTGCCGTCACCACCTGCCTGTACGCCGGTCTTTGCCTGGTGCTGCTGGCGGCGGGGCGCTTCGGCGGGCGGGGCGCGGCCCGGCAGGCCGTGACGCTGCCCCAGGTCTTTTTGCTGCTCTACGCCGCCTGGGCCCTGGTGTCCGCCATCGCCTCCCCTTACAGCGGCCTTTGGCTGGGCCAGAGCCGGTACGAGGGGCTGTTCTCCCTGCTGCTGTACGCCGCCCTGTTCTGGCTGCTGTCCTTCTGGGGGGCTTACACCGACGGCTACGTGTACGGCCTGGCTATCATGGCCCTGCTGGCCGGGTTTACCGGCGCCATCCAGACCCTGGGCGCCACGGTGCTGTATCCCCAGGACATGGACTACTGGAGCACCGAGTTCCTCTCCACCGCAGGCAACCAGGACTGCGTGGCGGGCCTGATCTGCGTGGCGCTGCCCACGCTGCTGTGCGGCTGCGTCCTTTTGCGGGACAAAAAACGGTGGCTGGGATTGCCGGGGCTGTTTTTCATGTCCTATCTGGCGCTGTATACCGGGGTGGACACGGCGAAATGCGCCTTTCTGGTGGCGGCGCTGCTGCTGCCCTGCCTGGCGGAGAGCCGGGAGCGGCTGCAAAACCTCCTCATCGCCCTGACCCCCCTGCTGCTGGGGGCGGCCCTGGGGCTGGCCTACCACAGCGACCGCACCTTTACCCCCGCCCAGGGCGCCCCTCTCCTGGCGGCGGCTGCG